>CAUASQ010000020.1 GCA_958431945.1 uncultured Collinsella sp.
TATACGGGTGCATCATCGACGTCTTCAATACAGAAGATATCAGTGCGGAATGTTCCGGAGAGAAACCCCGTCACGCCCCCGGATCCCCTGCGTTTACGGCCTTGAGGTCGGCGTGGGCGGAGAATGTGGTTGATGGGGATACGTGTCCCTTTCGCTGTTTCGCGGCTTTGCCGCGAAAAGCGCGTTACTTTGGGATGGGTGGGGAACGTGGTTGTTGCGGCAGCTGATCCCCACCATAAATTACCCTCGGCATACTTGCGCGAACGATTGCTCGTGCTACACTTGCAATTGCTGTTTCAGGGCGGGGTGGAATTCCCCACTGGCGGTAAATCGGGCGGTGTCAAAGGGGCACCGTGGCGCAGGCGAGGTGTCTGCGACCGAGCCGATGAGTCCGCGACCCGTGCGTGTGTTGGTTCGCATGCCGGCTGAACTGGTGAGATCCCAGTACCAACGGTTAGAGTCCGGATGAAAGAGGCAGGTGATCTTATGTCTGAACAGTCGCAGCATATCCATTTTGAGAACACGAATAGGTGGAGCACCAAACAGCTCGTTACCATGGCGTTGATGTGTGCCTTGGGCGCCCTGTTTATGTACGTGCAGCTGCCCATCCTTCCTTCGGCGCCGTTTTTGACGTATGACCCGTCGCTGGTACCGGCGATGGTGTGCGGGTTTGCGTATGGTCCTGGCGCCGGCACCGCTGTTGCCGCTATGGCTATCGTTATCCATGCGCTTACCACGGGCGATTGGGTCGGTGCGCTTATGAACTTGGTTGCCACGCTGGGCTATATTCTGCCTGCGGCTATCGTCTATCAGAAGATGCACACCTACAAGGGTGCCGTGATTGGCCTGGCGCTCGGCGTCATTGCCGCTACGGCGCTGTCTATGGTCGCAAACCTTACTATTGGCGTATGGTTCTGGTATGGCTCGGTCGATGTGATCGCTCCGCTCATGATTCCCGCCGTGCTGCCGTTCAACCTTATCAAGACCGTGCTTAATTCGGTATTGACGCTTGCGGTGTACAAGGCGGTCTCCAACCTCATCACGCCTAAAAAGGACCAGGTCAAAGGCCGCGCATGATTGAGTGTCGGGGCGTTTCCTTTAGCTATGACGGTGCCGCCCAGGCGCTTGACGGCATCGATCTGAGCATTAAGGACGGCGAGTTTTTCTGCATCCTCGGTGGTAATGGGTCGGGCAAGTCGACGTTTGCCAAGCATCTGAATGCACTGCTGCAGCCCGACGCGGGCACGGTACGCATCAACGGCATGGATGCGTCCGACCCCGAGCTGGTCTATGACATTCGTTCGACCGCGGGCATGGTATTCCAGAACCCGGATGATCAACTGGTAGCGACGCTTGTCGAGGACGATGTTGCCTTTGGTCCCGAAAACTTGGGCGTGCCATCGGCCCAGATCGCGCAGCGTGTGCGGGATGTGCTGAAGGCCGTGGGCCTGGTGGGCTTTGAGCGCCACGAGACCCACGCGCTCTCGGGTGGCCAAAAGCAACGCGTGGCGCTTGCCGGCGTACTTGCCATGGAACCGCGCGTTCTCATTTTGGATGAGGCTTCCTCGATGCTCGATCCGCGTGGGCGCAAGGGCCTCATGAAGGCTTGCCGTGCGCTCCACGATCGTGGCATGACCATCGTGATGATTACGCACTTTATGGAAGAGGCTGCCGAGGCCGATCGCGTTGCTGTCTTCCAAGCGGGCCGCGTTGCCATGTTGGGCACGCCCGAGGAGATTCTGACGCGGGCGAATGAACTCGCTCAGCTCAACCTTGACATGCCAGAGTCGTGCCGTTTGGGCGTGGCGCTTCGTGCGAAGGGCGTGCCCGTTTATGCGCAGGTGCGCGAGGCGGATATGGTCGCCGGTATAGCGCAGGCTTATGCCGAGCGGAGTAGGACAGGCATCGCCGGGCGGCCTTTCGCATTCGATCCTCGTATTCCCGACAACGTTTCCTCTGCGCTCGATGGCGCAGACGCGCTGGAGCCCGTTATCGAGATTTCGCACCTTTCGTTTAGCTATTCGCTGAGCGCCCGCGAGCGCCACCGCTGGCACAAGCGCTCGGCCACTGCGGACAAATCGAACAAACAGGCTCTCTGGGGCAACGATCCAAACAGCCCCTGGGCGCTTCGCGATGTTACGCTGACGGTGCGTCGCGGCGAGTTCCTGGGCTTGGCAGGTCATACCGGTTCGGGTAAGTCGACGCTGGTTCAGCATCTCAACGGTTTGATTCGCCCCCAGGAGGGATCCGTTCGTGCGCTGGGGCTCGATCTGTCAAACAAGAAAGACGCCGCCGCGGTTAAGGCCAAGGTCGGCGTGGTGTTTCAATATCCTGAGCGTCAGCTGTTTGCCGAAACCGTGGCGCAGGACGTGGCGTTTGGTCCGCATAACCTTGGCTTGCCGCAAGATGAAGTCGACCGTCGTGTCGAGTCATCGCTCTCACGCGTGGGCCTCGACCTTTCCACGGTCGGCGACAAGAGCCCCTTTGAGCTTTCGGGCGGTCAGCAACGGCGCGTGGCATTCGCCGGCGTGCTCGCCATGGAGCCCGAGGTCCTGGTGCTCGATGAACCCATGGCGGGGCTCGATCCGGCTGCGCGCAGGGATTTCCTAGGGCTCATCGGTCGACTCCATCGCGAGGGCCTGACCGTTGTCATGGTTTCGCACAGTATGGATGACCTGGCCAATTGCTGCGACCGCATCGTTGTGATGAACGAAGGCGCGGTGTTTGCCGAGGGAGTCCCCGCACAGGTGTTTGCACATGCCGACGAGCTCAAATCGATCGGTTTGGGCGTTCCTGCCGCGCAGCGCATGGCGCTGGCGCTTACGGAGGCGGGCGTGCCGCTGCACTTTGACGGCCTCTATACGGTTGAGTCGTTGGCAGGCGAGTTGGCGGACCTGCTAATCGGTTGCTCGGACGGTCCTTCTAACGTCGCGGACATTGCTAAATCCAAGACGGTCGCGCGAGAGGAGGGCTGCTGATGGAGGCGTTTTCGTTTGGCAGTTACTATCCCGGCGATAGTGCAATCCACCGCCTGGACCCGCGAACCAAGTTGCTCTTGGGCTTTGTGTTTCTGATCACGACGCTCACGGTCAGTGGCTTCCGCGGACTGGTCCCGGTCGCAATCTTCGTTGTCCTGATCTATACCGTGTCCCGGGTGCCGTTGCGCCGGGTCCTATCATCGATGGCGCCGCTGCTGGCAATCGTCGTCGTGGTCGCGGTGCTCAACTTGTTTACCGATCAGAGTGGGCGCATCTTGTGGCAGCTCGGCTTTCTGCAGATAAGCGAGGGCTCGCTGCGTTCTGCGGCGTTTATGGCGTGCCGCCTGACCCTGATGATGGCCGGCATGAGCGCCATTACGCTCACCACCCCCACGCTCGACCTCACCGCGGGCTTTGAGCGTCTGCTCGCACCGTTTGCGCGCGTGGGGCTTCCGGCGCATGAGCTCGGCATGATCATGGGTATCGCGTTGCGCTTTATGCCGCAGTTCGCTACCGAGATGAAGCAGACGGCCGATGCGCAGGCGAGCCGCGGTGCGCGCGTGACGGGAGGTCCGCTCGGCGGCGTGCGTATGCTCGGCAGTGTGGCGATTCCGCTGTTCACGGGCGTGTTCCGCCATGCCGAGACACTGTCTGCCGCCATGGATGCACGCTGCTATCACGGCGAGCAGGGCCGCACGCGCCTGCATGCGCTTGCATTTGGCCGCGGCGATGCGTTGGCGGCGGTGGTGACGGCGTTGCTGCTCATCTGCGTCATCGTCATCAATCTTCAACTTGTTTAGGCGCGATTCGAGCGCAAGAAAGGGGTCCCTATGACCGACAACGACCGCACGGCTCAGCTTGAGCGCGCCTGTTCGTATCTCAGGCGCATTCCGGCGTGGTATCTGGCCACGACCGATGTAGCCGACGGGTATCAGCCTCGCGCGAGGCCGTTTTCGTTTGCCATGGTCGATGACGGTAAACTGTGGTTTTGTACGTCGCGCGACAAAGATGTGTGGGCGGAGCTGAGCGCGAATCCCAAGTTTGAGCTCTCGGGCTGGAAGCCGGGGGAATGTTGGATCGTATTGACCGGCGAAGCCGCACTTGAGGACGACGCAGTTGCGAGCGACAAGGTGCGTCAAGCGGGTTTTAAGCACATGGTGGGCATTGGCGAGGAACACGAGAGTGCCAACGACGGCCGCCTTGCTTTCTTTTCGGTCCGCAACATTGCCGCGCGCTTCTGTGATATCGACGGCAGCGAGGAGCGCCTGGAGCTCTAGCTCGCACAAACCGGGCTCCCAAACTAGCTAGTACAGGAGGAAACGTGGACGGATTGAATACGGTTTTGGAGTATCTGACGTCAGTGCCGGCATGGTATTTGGCGACGAGCGTTGACGGACAGCCGCATGTGCGTCCGTTTTCGTTTGCGCAGATCCAGGACGGCAAGCTGTGGTTTGTAACGGCGCGCACCAAAGATGTGTGGCAGGAGCTGCTGCAAAACCAGCGCTTTGAGGCCACGAGTTGGTGGCCGGGCCATGGCTGGCTCATCTTGCGCGGGCGTGCCGGCTTGGATGACCGGGCTTTAGACGAAATGCGCGAAGCCGGGTGGAAGCATCTAGAGCACCTGGGCGAGCACTATGAGGGGCCTAACGACCCCACGCTCGTCTTCTTTAGCGTCGAGGATCCCGAGGCTTTTATCTGCAATCACGACGAATGGGTGCCGGTCGAGCTCTAGCCGGCTGGCTCATCCTAACAACTTGGTTTTCGCATGGGCGGGCCCCGTATTGCCCGGTGCCGTTAGGAGCGCCGGTCAATACGGGGCCCGCTCCATTTGTCAATTCCTTCAAGCGAATGTGTCGGGATTGTTTCAATGCATGAATATGCAAGCCATTTACGTGTTCATGCATCTTTTGGTGCTAAAGTTTCAACCCACTTCATAACAACCACTGCGAAATGCGCATCGGTGCATAAATCGCAGACAAGGAGTCTGATATGTCTTTGAAGGTTGGAATCGTCGGCGCGGCTGGATATGCCGGCGCCGAACTCATTCGCCTCGTGCTTGGCCATCCCGAGTTTGAACTTGTCGCCATTACGTCCAACGCCGATGCCGGCCAGCCGCTGTCCGCGGTGTATCCGAGCTTTGCTGGCGTGAGCGATCTGGTTTTCACCACGCATGACGCCCCCGAGCTTAAATCCTGCGACGCCGTCTTCTTGGCCGTGCCGCACACGGCTGCCATGGCACAGGTGCCCGCACTGCTTGCATCTGGCGTCTCCTGCTTCGATCTTTCGGCCGATTACCGTCTGAGCGACGCGTCTGTCTTTGAGGCATGGTATGCCGCCGAGCACACGAGCCCCGAGTTGCTCAAGACCCGCGCTTTCGGCCTGCCCGAGCTGTTCTGCCAGGACTTAGAGACCGCTGCTTCCAGCCATGCCGCTGGCAGGCCCGTGTTGGTCGCCTGCGCCGGTTGCTATCCCACCGCAACGAGCCTTGCTGCCGCTCCCGCCGTGCGCGCCGACTGGGTTGCCCAGAGCGGCCCCGTAATCGTCGATGCCATTAGCGGCGTGACGGGTGCCGGTAAGTCCTGCAACGCCCGCACCCACTTTTGCAGCGCGGACGAGAACCTGGAAGCCTATGGCGTGGGTAAACATCGTCATACGCCCGAGATTGAGCAAATCCTTGGCTTAACCGATCGCGTCGTCTTTACCCCGCATCTGGCACCGCTCAAGCGCGGCCTGCTTTCCACTGTGACGATGCCGCTTACGCCGCAGGCTATCGATACCTTGACCCTTGAGGACGTTGTCGACTATTACAAGCAGTTCTACGCTGGACGCACCTTTGTGCGTGTGCTCGACGCCGGCCAGCAGCCCAAGACGGCTTCGGTCGTCGGTACCAATGCCGCCCAGATTGGCCTTGCGCTCAACAAGCGTGCAGGCGTGCTGGTGGCGACGGGCGCCATCGACAATCTATGCAAGGGCGCTGCGGGCCAAGCGGTCCAGTGCGCCAATATCGTCTTTGGCTTTGACGAGCGACGAGGCTTGCCCACAGTGGCGTGCCCGGTGTAGCACATTCGATTGTTAACGATTTGGTAGTCGGGCATCGAGTGGGGCGCCACTCTTGAGCTGGTCTCATGATCACGACTGGCATGGCGCACCAACCGATGTCCGTTTTTTTGTTTGACATAAGGAGTCATAAAGACGATGAATACCGAGCTGTTTGATATCAAAATTCGCGCCGTCGAGGGCGGCGTTACGGCTGCGGCTGGTTTTAAAGCTGCAGGCATCCACGCTGGATTCCGCAAGAATCCCGAGCGTCTGGATTACGCGCTCGTCGTGCCCGATAAGCCCTGTCCCGGCGCCGGCGTGTTTACGACCAACCGCTTTTGCGCGGCGCCTGTGCAGGTGAGCCGTGCCAACCTGGGCGGTGCGGACAAGGGCTATGGCATCATCGCCGGCGTTTCGGTCAACTCTGGCAATGCCAACGCCGCCACGGGTGAGACCGGCCTTGCATGCGCGCGCGAGACGTGCAGCATCGCATCGCAGGTCATCGGCTGCGAATCCCAACAGATTCTGGTTGCCTCCACGGGTGTGATTGGCCAGATTCTGCCGATCGACACGTTTGAGACTGCCATTCCTGCTGCCTACGAGGCACTCTCTGCCCACGGTGGCGCCGATGCCGCTCGCGCCATCATGACGACCGACACGCACTCCAAGGAGTACGCCGTGTCCTACGTCAGTGAGGCTGCGGGTCATGCGGGCAATGTCTATACGGTAGGCGGAATGTGCAAGGGCTCGGGCATGATCATGCCCAACATGGCCACCATGATCGCAGTTATCACCACCGATGCCCCCGTCGAGCCTGCGGCACTTCATGCCCTGCTGCTCTCGACCGTCAAGCAGACCTTTAACAAGGTAACGGTCGATTCCGACACCTCGACCAACGACACCTGCATCATGCTTGCCTCCGGCGCCGCTGCCGCAGATGCCGAGCCTATCGTCGAGGGCTCCGATGCCTTCGACGAGTTGGCATTTGCCGTGCACGAGGTGTGCGAGAGCCTGGCGCGCAATATCGCCGCCGATGGTGAGGGCGCATCCAAGCTTGTTACGGTCAACGTTACCGGCGCCGTGAACGACGAGGAGGCCGATATCGCCGCCCGTGCCGTTGCCAACTCGCCGCTCGTTAAGACCTGCATCGCCGGCCACGACTGCAACTGGGGCCGTGTTGCTATGGCGCTTGGCAAGTGCGGCGTGAAGTTTAATCAGGAAGACGTTTCCATCGACATGATGGGCATGCCTGTCTGTCGCGACGGTCTGACTGTTCCCTTTGACGAGGACGAGGCTCTACGACGTTTCGAGGCGCCCGAGATCGTGATCTCGGCCGACCTGGGCGCAGGCGACGCGGCAACGACTGTGTGGACCTGCGACCTCACGCATGAGTACATCTCCATCAACGGCGATTACCGTTCCTAGATTCCAGGCACGCTGCGCATCTTGCCGCGATTGCGGACAGCGGAGCACGGCGCGATAACGATACGAAAGACGAGGCAGATTATGAAATTCGCACGCGATTGTCGTTCGAGCGAATCCAACGAAGCAACCGCGCAGCTGCTGTTCGAAGCGCTGCCGTGGATTAAGAACTTGACCGGCAAGACGGTTGTTATCAAATATGGCGGAGCCGCCATGGTTGATGAGCAGCTGCGCCGCGACGTGATGAGCGATATCGTTTTGCTCAAGATCATCGGTATGCGCCCCGTCATCGTGCACGGCGGCGGCAAGGCTATCAACGAGGCGCTGAGCCATTACGATATTCCCGTCGAGTTTAAGAACGGCCAGCGCGTGACCACGCCGGCGACTATGGATATCGTGCGCGAGGTGCTGGGCGGCAAGGTCAACCAAGAGCTGGTTGCTGCCATCAACCACCACGGCAACCTGGCCGTGGGCGTGTCGGGCAGCGATGCCGGCACGCTCATCGCCGAGCCGCTCGACCCCGAGCTCGGTCGCGTGGGCAAAGTGACGCACGTCAACACCGACTATATCGAGTGCTTACTCGATAGCGAGTACATCCCCGTCATCGCTACCGTCGCGGCGGGGGAGGACGGCGGTTTCTTCAACATCAACGCCGACACCGCCGCCGGTGCCGTTGCCGCGGCGCTCCACGCGCATAAGGCGATCTTTTTGACCGATGTCGATGGCCTGTACAAGGACTTTAGCGACAAGGACTCGCTTATCTCCAACCTAACGCTCGACGAGGTTAACGAAATGCTCTACGGCGGCGAGGTCGATAAGGGCATGATTCCCAAGCTGCGTGCGGCTGTCGATGCGCTTACTGGCGGCGTATTTCGTGCCCACATCATTAACGGTACTACGCCGCATTCGCTGCTCCTGGAGCTGCTGACCGATGCCGGCGTCGGCACCGTGATCCATTCCACCGAGACGGCTTACGAGTTCGATACGCATCCGCATCCGCTTTCGACGTTTGCTGCGCGTCTGACCGAAAACCTTGACGAGGTCGAGAAGCTTCAGACGGTCTAGCTGACCCTCAGCCGCCCCATTCCTGCACCCTTAGCCCCGCGCCGTCTGGCGCCCAACGAAAGGCATCTCATGTCACTTGCAGCTCAGCAATCGCTTGAATCCCATTACGTTATGCATACCTTTGGCCGCTCTCCGGTCGAGTTTGTCGAGGGTCACGGCATGAAGCTCACCGGCGACGATGGCCGTGAGTACCTCGACTTTCTTGCCGGCATCGGCGTGTGCAGCCTAGGTCATGGCGACCCGGCTGTGCTCTCGGCGCTCGAGGCACAGACCAAAAAGCTCATGCATGTCTCCAATTACTTTTACATCGAGCAGCGCGGACAGGTCGCGGCGCTGCTGTCCAAGCTTGCTAACGACGACGTAGATGGTGCGCGCGTGCTTGCCGATGCCATTGCCGCCGGCGATGAGACCACGGCAGCTGCTCTTGGTGCCCCGGCTGCGGACGAGCAGGTGTGGGAGACCTTCTTTGCCAACTCTGGCGCCGAGGCCAACGAGGGCTCGATGAAGCTTGCGCGCCTGTACGCCAAGCGTGCCGGTAATGGCGGCAACACCATCGTGTGCATGCGCGGCGGCTTCCACGGCCGTACGCTCGAGACCATTGCCGCCACCATGCAGGATTGGCTGCAGGACAGCTTCCGCCCGCTGCCGGGTGGCTTTGTGGCCTGCACGCCCAACGATGTCGATGAGCTGCGTGCGATCTTTAAGCAGCTGGGGAGCGAGATTTGTGCCGTGATGCTCGAGCCGATCCAGGGTGAGAGTGGTGTGCACCCCATGACCGAGGAGTTTATGGCGGCAGCGCGCGACCTGGCACACGAAGTGGGAGCCGTGCTTATCGCCGACGAGGTCCAGTGCGGCATCTTCCGCTCCGGCAAGCCGTTTGCATTCCAAACCTATGGCGTGGAGCCCGACATCATGAGCCTTGCCAAGGGCATTGCCGATGGCGTGCCCATGGGTGCCGTCGTGGCAAAGAAGGAGATTGCCGACGTGTTTAAGCCGGGCGACCACGGCTCGACCTTTGGCGGTAGCTGCTTGGCCGTCGCGGCGTGCGCCGCGACGCTCTCCGCGCTTGTGCGCGGCGATTATGCCGACCATGCTGCCAAGGTGGGTGCCTATATGGAGGCAAAGCTCGCCAAGCTGCCGCACGTGACCGAGGTACGTGGTCGCGGCTTGATGCTCGGCTGTGATTTGGATGATGCCGCGGGCGACGCGCATGATGTTGTTGCCCGCGCGCTGGCCGCCGGTGCCGTGATCAACGCTACGGGTGCGCATACGCTGCGTTTCCTGCCGCCGCTCGTCTGCGAGGAAGCCGACGTGGACAGCCTGATCGAGATCCTGTCGGGCGTCTTGGGCTAACGCGGCGCAATAACTCAATTTGGACCGGGTTCCGGACTGCGGACGTGCCCTATGCGGCATGATTCAGCGGTCTGGAACCCGTTTTGCCTTAGATTTGCTAAGGCAGGGAGACCTGCTGGTCAAAAAACATCAAATATGAGTACTGTTACCGATTTGGTAGCAGCAATTTTGGACTAATAAGGCCAGATATCAAGTCGAAATGGCGATGAATGCACGATTTTGATCTAACTGTTAGTCCTTATAATGGACATATGTTGCGTAATTTAAGCAAATACTGTCTTTTTATATGTTGCAAACAAAGTAGCAGTACTCATTTTTGCCATTTTTTGACCACGGCCTTTGTGACAGACGTGCTGGCGGGTTCGAATCCCATGCGCTGGGCCCAAAAAAGAAAGGCTCCCATTGCTGGGAGCCTATCAAATCAGTGGTGGGCGATGAGGGATGTCCGCGTGCGGCTCCACCGCCCGCATCCGCTTCGTCGCTTCGCTCCTCGCGTGCTGCGCTGGAAAACGCTTCGCGTTTCCTCACCTTCGCACCCTTGCGGGTTCGAATCCCTCTGCGATGGGCCCGAAAAAGGAAAGGCCTCCATCGCTGGAGGCCTTTTCAATCAAGTGGTGGGCGATGAGGGATTCGAACCCCCAGCCTTGTGCGTGTAAAGCACCTGCGCTAACCGTTGCGCCAATCGCCCGTGCGGAGAGAGTATAGCAAAACAATCGCCTCATTCACCTCATATCCATTAAAGGTAACCGGCGCGTGTCACAGCGGAGCTGATTCAGTTGAGATTGCCTGAACATTCCGCCCCTCTTTACGCCCTCGGGTATACTCAAAAGCTACTGATTCGATTTGATGCCCAGCAACAGCAGAGGGGATAGTATATGTGCGGTTTTGTCGGTTTTGTCGGTGGGACGGATAACCAATCCGAGGTGCTCACCAAGATGATGGGCCGCATCGTCCATCGCGGTCCCGACATGGGCGGTCAGTTTATCGACGGCCGCGTTGCCCTCGGCTTCCGCCGCCTGTCGATCCTCGACCTGACCGAGGCTGGCGCCCAACCCATGGCCAACGAGGACGGTAGCGTCGTCATTGTCTTCAACGGCGAGATCTACAACTTCCAAGAACTCCGTTCCGAGCTCGAGGCCAAGGGCTACAAGTTCCACTGCGGCGCCGACACCGAGAGCCTCCTGCACGGCTACGAGGAGTGGGGCGAGGCCGTTCTCGATCGCCTGCGCGGTATGTACGCCTTCGTCATCTGGGACAAAAAGAAGAACAAGCTTTTTGGCGCCCGCGACATCTTTGGCATCAAGCCGCTCTACTACTATCCCATGGCCGATGCGGGCGACGGCGCTCCGGGCGTGCTCTTTGGTTCCGAGATCAAGAGCTTCCTGGACTACCCGCACTTCCACAAGGCGGTCAACAAAAAGGCTCTGCGTCCGTACATGACGCTGCAGTATTCGGCAACCGAGGAGACCTTCTTCGAGGGTGTCTACAAGCTGCCGCCGGCGCACTACTTTACCGTCGATATCCCGACCGGCAAGATGAACATCGAGCGTTACTGGGATTGCGATTACTCTGCCGTCGAGAAGCCGTTCGAAGAGTATGTCGATGAGCTGGACGAGGTCGTGCACGAGAGTGTCGAGGCCCATCGCATCGCCGACGTCAAGGTCGCGTCGTTCCTCTCCGGTGGCGTCGACTCCAGCTACATCGCCGCTTGCCTCATGCCCGACAAGACCTTCTCGGTGGGCTTTGACTACAAGAACTTCAACGAGACCAACTACGCCAAGGAACTTTCCGATAAGCTCGGCGTCGAGAACGTTCGCAAGATGATTACCGCCGACGAGTTCTTCGGTGCGCTCGAGGACATCCAGTATCACATGGACGAGCCGCAGTCCAACCTGTCTTCCGTGCCGCTGTGGTTCTTGGCCGAGATGGCCCGCAAGGACGTCACCGTGGTGCTTTCGGGCGAAGGCGCCGACGAACTCTTTGGCGGCTACGCCTACTACGAGGATACGGTCCCGGTGCGCAAGTACAAAAAGATGGTGCCGCTGCCCATCCGTCGCGCGCTCGGTAACCTGGCGCTGCATATGCCGTACTTCAAGGGACATAACTTCCTGGTCAAGGGTGCCGAGATCCCTGAGAAGTCGTTCCTGGGACAGGCTCTGGTATGGCCGGAGCGCGAGGTCGACGGCGTGCTCAAGCCCGAGTACAACACCGGCGATGGCGCCTTCGAGCTTGCCGCTCCCATCTATGCGCGCGTGAAGGGTCAGCCCGAGCTGGTCAAGAAGCAGTACCTGGACATGAACATGTGGCTCCCGGGCGACATTCTGCTCAAGGCCGACAAGATGTGCATGGCACACTCACTGGAGCTGCGCGTGCCCTTCCTGGACCGCAAAGTCATGGAGTTCGCCGAGCACATTCCCGACCGCTACCGCATCAACGAGAACGGCAACAAACAGGTACTCCGCCACGCTGCCAACAAGTCGCTGCCCGATGAGTGGGCCACCCGTCCCAAGGTGGGCTTCCCGGTGCCGATTGTCTACTGGCTGCGCGAGCAAAAGTGGTACGACTATGTCAAGGAGTACTTCACCGCGCCGTGGGCAAGCGAGTTCTTCAATACCGACGAGCTCATGCACCTGCTCGATCTGCACTTTGCGGGCAAGGGCGATTTCCAGCGCAAGATCTATACGCCGCTCGTGTTCCTAGTGTGGTACAAGCGCTTCTTTATCGACGAGGGCCAGCCTTCTGTTCAGGCTGCCTAGTCTCGGCTTACGAATGCCTGCGCGTAACGGCTCCTCCGGGAGCCGTTTTTGCGCGAGCACGTTTCAGTTACTATGAAAACCGTCCCTGCCAAATGGCTGAGAAAGGTGAAAGATGCACCATTCGGATTCCGCGACCGTGACCACGGTCGATACGCTTGCCAAGCTTCTCGGTGTGTGCGGCGAGCTGCGCGCATCGGAGCAGGTTGACGAGCGTGCCGTGACCGGCTGCTCGTTTGATTCGCGCGCGGTCTCGGCAGGTGACGTATTCTTTTGCAAAGGTGCTGCCTTTAAGCCCGCGTTTTTGAGCATGGCGCTCGATGCGGGCGCCGTCGCATTTGTGTGCGAGGAGTCGCTGGTCGAGTCTCTGGAGCCGCTGGCGCAGGAGAGCGGTGCTGCGATGCTGGTTGTTGATAGTGTTCGCACGGCCATGGCCCTGTTGCCGCCGGAGGTCTACGACCGTCCTGACCACGACGTCAAGATCGTGGGCATCACCGGCACCAAGGGAAAGACCACGGCCGCTTTTATGCTCCAGTCCATCATCAAGGCGGCGGGCGAGTCCTGCGGCATGATCGGCTCGGTGAGTACCGACGATGGTATCGAGTGCTACGAGAGCACCAATACTACGCCCGAGGCCCCCGAGGTCTGGCGCCATATCGCCAACTGCCGCACGTCCGGTCGCAAGTCCATGGTCATGGAGGTCTCGAGCCAGGCGCTCAAGTACCAACGCGTCGAGAATCTGCCGTTTGACGTGGCGTGCTTCCTCAACATCGGCCGCGACCACATCTCGCCGATCGAACACCCCACGTTTGAGGATTATTTTGAGAGCAAACTCAGGATCTTTGACCAGGCAAAGACCGCCGTGGTGAATCTAGGCACCGAAGAGGTTGACCGTGTGCTAGAGGCAGCGTCGACGGCCGAGCGCTTGGTGACCGTTGGCGTCGAGCATCCCGAGGCAAGTCTGTGGGCGAGCGACGTACGCATGGTCGGCTTTAGCATCGAGTTCAACTTGCATGGCTTGTGTGCCGACGAGTCCGAGGCGGGGGAGAAGGTCCTGCTGGGTATCGCGGGAGACTTTAACGTGGAGAACGCGCTGGTCGCTATCGCCGCCGCGCGCGAGATCGGCATCGGTATCGAGGCTATCAAGAAGGGCCTCTCCAAACTGCGTGTGCCGGGCCGTATGGAGGTCGTGGAGTCGAAGGACGGCCGCGTGATTTGTGTCGTCGACTACGCGCACAACCAGCTTTCGTTCCGCTCGCTTTTCTCGTCGGTCAAGCGCGCGTTTCCCGCCAGCCCGGTCATCGCAGTGTTTGGCGCTGCCGGCGGCAAGGCGCAGGAGCGCCGCGAGCAGCTTCCGCGCGAGGCCGCACCGTATTCCGACCTGATGATCTTTGCCAATGAGGACCCGGCTCACGAGGACCCGATGAAGGTCTGTCGCGAGCTTGCCGAACATGTTCCCGACGATACGCCGAACAAGATCATCCTCGATCGCGAAGCCGCTGTGTATGCGGCGTTCAAGGCGGCGCGCGAGGAGTACGTCAACCCCGATGCTCCCACCATTGTCTTGCTGCTGGCGAAGGGTGACGAGGAGCTCATGCACGTGGGCGACGAGTTCGTGCCCATTGAGAGCGACCTTTCGTTGGCCAATCGCCTGATCGATGTTATCCAGTTTGACTAATGATCCATGATGGCGGCGGCGCCCTGAGTGCGCTGTCGCCATAAGTGTGTTCCCTCAATCAAAACATGCCGTCCAAGTCCAAACCCTTCTACGTAAACGGAGTAACCATGTCCCACAATACCCTGCCGACCGTCGCTGAGCTTTCGGGCGAGATGCGCGAGCGCTTGGCCAAGGTCAAGTACGTCTTTACCGACCTGGATGCCACGATGCTCGCACCCGGCTCGTGCGTGCTGCGCGACAACGACGGCAACCCCTCGACCAAACTCGTCGAGGCCGTCGTGGCGCTCGCTCGCGCTGGTATTCAGGTGGTTCCCACCTCGGGCCGCAACCGTACCATGATCCACGAGGACGCGCGCGTGCTCGGCCTCAACTCCTACATTGGTGAGATGGGCGGCCTGGTCATGTACGACCTCAAAGCCAACGATTGGGAGTATCTGACCGGCGACATGCCTTACGACCCCGCCTGTGGCCTCACGCCGCACCAGGTGATCGAGCAGACCGGCGTGTGCGAGAAGATCATCGCCCGCTGGCCGCACAAGATCGAGTATCACAACGACATGTCGACCGGCTACAAATACCGTGAGGTCACCGTCGGCATGCGCGGCGATGTGCCCGATGATGAGGTTCAGGCCATCCTGGACGAGGCCGGCTGCGGTCTGATCTGGGCTTGCAACGGCCATCTGACTCACCTGTCCAAGCCGACGACGCTCGAGCTCGATCGCGTCGAGGACGGTCGCGCCTTCAACATCAATCCGGCGGGTCTTAACAAAGGCGTTGCCATTGCGCGCTTCTGCGAGCACCTGGGGATCGAGCGCGAGGAGACGCTTGCGCTCGGCGACTCCGAGTCCGACTTCTACATGGCCGACCATGTTGGCATGTTCTGCCTGGTCGAGAATGGTCTGACGAGCGCCGGTGCCCCGGAGTTCTTGGACGCCTGCGACAATGCCTATATTACGCGCGGCAAGATTGTCGACGGTTGGGTGGCAACGGCCGAGCTGCTGGTCGCAGCCCGTTCGTAGCGCGACGCATCACGATTGGTCACATTTTTCGAGAGAGAATCTGGTGAGGTAATGTCCGATATCGATAATATGGCCGGGGACACGCGTCCGATCGGCGTGTTCGACTCGGGCCTGGGCGGCTTGACGGTCGCGCGCGCGATCGCAACGGCACTTCCGCACGAGTCCGTCTACTATTTCGGTGACACTAAGCGCTGCCCTTATGGCACCCGCACCGAGGACGAGGTTCGCTCGTTTGCGCTGCAGGCGGGCCGCTGGCTATCGAGGCACGACGTTAAGATCATGGTCATCGCCTGCAACACGGCGACCGCCGCGGCCTTGCGTTTGGCTCAGCAAGTGCTCGACGTTCCCGTGATCGGCGTGATCGCCCCGGGCGCGCGCGCCGCCATCAACAGCACGCGTACGCGTCGCGTGGGCGTGCTCGCCACCAATCTCACCATTCGCTCGGGCGCCTACACGCGCGCCATCCAGGATTTGGATGCTGGTGTCGATGTGTATGGCTGCCCGGCTTCGAGCTTTGTCGAGGTCGTCGAGCACGAGCTCGCCTCGGGCGCGCATCTGCAGGAGCAGTGGCTCGAGAACGAGGATATTTTTGATACGCCAGCCGTTCGCGCGCTGGTTGGCGCCACAGTCGAGCCGCTGCACGATCGTGGCATCGATACCGTGGTACTCGGCTGCACGCATTTCCCGCTGCTCGTGGGGCCTATTCGCCATGCGCTGGGTCCCGGAGTGCGCGTGGTGAGTTCCGCCGAGGAGACCACGCGCGAGCTGACCGATATTCTCACGCGCCGCGAGCAGCTGGCGGGCGACGCAGCCGAGCCGCAGCATCGCTTTGCCACCACGTCTGACAACATTGCCGAGTTTGCGGTGGCGGGTAGCTTTATCTTTGGCCAGCCGCTCAAAAGCATCGAACATATCGATATCGATGAGCTGAAATAGATGTAAGGCAGCCGTCAAGGCCTTCGCCACATCTTTTGCCGAAAGGATATTTCTATGGAGTACATGCAGGTCAACCGCACTAACGGTCGCGCCGCCAACGAGTTGCGCCCCGTTAAGCTCACCCGCGGCGTTATGAAGCACGCCCACGGCTCGTGCCTGGCCGAGTTCGGCGACACGCGCGTACTGTGCGCCGCCACCATCGAGGAGGGTGTGCCGGGTTGGCGCAAGGGCGCCAAGGCCGGCTGGGTGACGGCGGAATATGCGATGCTGCCGGCCTCGACCGGTAAACGCTGCAAGCGCGAGCATGCCAACCGCAAGGGCCGCTCCATGGAGATCGAGCGGCTTATCGGCCGCAGTCTGCGTACTGTCGTCAACATGAAGGCGCTCGGCGAGTACACCGTTACCGTCGACTGCGATGTGATCCAGGCCGATGGCGGCACGCGTACGGCGAGCATTACCGGTGCCTGGTTGGCGCTGCACGACGCCCTTGCCATGTGGGTCGAGGCGGGCAAACTCGAGCGCATCCCGCTCACGGGCCAGGTTGCCGCCATTTCCATGGGCGTCGTCGACGGCAACACCCTGCTCGACTTGGATTATTCCGAGGACAGCCACGCCGAGGTCGACATGAACCTCGTCGCCACCGATTCCGGTGAGATGATCGAACTCCAGGGTACCGGCGAGCAGGCGCCCTTCGATCGCAAGCGTCTCAACGCCCTGCTCGACCTGGGCGACAAGGGTATCGCCGAGCTCATCGAGCTTCAGCGCCAAGCCCTCGCCTAACCTGCCAAAAAGGGATGTTAATTTTGGCAGGTTTTATCTGGGAAAACGTCGAAGTATAAGACTGCCGTTGATTGAGACGGGAGAGAGACCGAAGTCCTCGTCGTCCTCAACTCGGCATTGCTATAGAGACAAGGAGGCCAGTCATGGCACTTGAGAAGATTGACATCGACACCCTCGACCCGGCGGCGACCATCGTCGTGGCAACGGGCAACGCCCATAAGCTCACCGAGATCGAGGCCATTTTGGGCAAGGTCATGCCCGAGGTGCGCTTTGTGGCGCTCGGCCAGCTGGGTGATTTTGAGGATCCCGAGGAAAACGGCACGACGTTTTTGGAGAACGCCATCATCAAGGCGCAGGCTGCGGTCGAGGAGACGGGTCTTATGGCCATTGCCGACGATTCGGGCTTGGTCGTCGACGCGCTGGACGGTGAGCCCGGTGTGTATAGCGCGCGCTACGCGGGCGTTCACGGCGACGACGCCGCCAACAATGCCAAGCTGCTCGTGAATCTGGATGGCGTGGCCGACGAGGATCGCACCGCGCGCTTTATGAGCGTCGTCGCGCTCATCGACACGGACGGTTTGGTCACCTATGGCGAGGGCGCCTGCGAGGGCGTTATCGCGCACGAGGGCCGCGGCGATCACGGCTTTGGCTACGACCCGCTGTTCCTGCCGGTCGACACGCCGGGCAAGACCATGGCCGAGCTGACGGCTGACGAGAAGAACGCCATCAGCCATCGTTTCCACGCGCTCGAGCATCTGTCCGCCAAGCTGACGGGCGAGGAGTAGACCGTGCGTGCGGTGGTGCAGCGCGTGCTCAACGCCGGCGTGACGGTCGACGGCGAGTGCGTGGGCCGCATTGGACGCGGCTACCTGGTGCTGCTGGGTGTGGGCCATGGCGATACGCATGCCGAGGCCGACAAGCTGTGGGGCAAGCTCCGCGGGCTGCGTATCAACGAGGACGAGAACGGCAAGACCAACTTGGCGCTTGCCGATGTCGACGGCGAGGTACTCGTGGTGTCGCAGTTCACGCTGTTCGCTGACTACCGCCACGGTCGCCGTCCGTCGTTTACCGATGCCGGCGCGCCCGATGTTGCCAACGAGCTCTACGAGTACTTCCTGACGCTCGTTCGTCAAGATGTCGAACACGTGGCGCACGGCATCTTTGGCGCCGATATGAAAGTCGATCTTGTCAACGACGGTCCGTTCACCATCGTCTTGGACACCGACAACCTTTAGGTTACGCGGTTTTACCAAACCGCGTAACAACTGGTCATGCGAGATTGTCGTCTGGTACGTATTTGGGACGGGGCTTATTTAGCTACTTGCGTATGGCGGCAGCAGGGTGCTATAGTATTAGAGTTTTGTCTATCTTAGGGGTATTATCCCCTTTTTGAATTG
>CAUASQ010000021.1 GCA_958431945.1 uncultured Collinsella sp.
TGGACGACTCCACCAGCGCCGTCGACACCAAGACCGACGCCAAGATTCGCGCAGGGTTGGCAAGCTATCTGCCCAACACGACCAAGCTCATCATCGCCCAGCGCATTAGCTCCGTGCAGGACGCCGACCGCATCATCGTCATGGAGGGTGGCCGTATCGCGCAGATCGGCAACCATGACGAGCTGCTTAAGACAAGCGAGATCTACCGCGAGACCTTTACCTCGCAAAACAAGATGTCTGCCGAAGGCGAAGGAGCCGTCGAGGCCGACACCGAGGCATCCGTAACGCAAGCTCAGACCCAGGAAGGAGGCGAGGCACATGAGTAAGGCAACGACCGCCGAGCGCGCACTCAACCGCAAGGGCGGCACCATGTCGCGCCTCATCAAGACGCTCTTTGGCTTCTACCCCGTGCTTTTGCCCCTCGTCGTTGTCGGCGTGGTGCTCTGCGCCATCATCAACTCCATCGGCGCGACCTTCCTTCAGAGCGCCCTGCAGATTATTAGCGAATCGTGGCAGTCGGGCGATTGGACGACCGCGCAGCCCAAGATTCTGCAGCTCGTGACCACCCTCGCCTGCATCTACGGCGTCGGCATCCTGTCCTCGCTGTTCTGGAACCGCGCCATGGCCATCGTCACGCAGGGCTCGCTCGAGAAGCTGCGCGAGAAGATGTTCAACCGCATGCAGGACCTGCCGATCCGCTACTTCGACACGCACCAGCGCGGCGACATCATGAGCCACTACACCAACGACATCGACACGCTGCGCCAGATGATCAGCCAGTCGCTGCCCAACCTGCTCATGACGATCATCATCATCGTCACGGTGTTCTTTATCATGCTGTACTACAGCGTGTGGATGTGCCTGGTCATCATCGGCGGCGTCGCCTTTATGACCTTTATGACCAAGCTGCTCGGCTCCAACTCCGCGCGCTTCTTCATTGCACAGCAGACCGAGCTCGGCGTGGTCGAGGGCCATATCGAGGAGGTCATGAACGGCCAGAAGGTCGTCAAGGCGTTCTGCCACGAGTCTGCCGCCGAGGCCGATTTTGACGAGCGCAACGAAAAGCTCTTCGAGGTCTCGCAGAAGGCCAACATGTACGCCAACATCCTCATGCCTATCCTTATGAACCTGGGCAATCTGCTCTACGTGCTGGTCGCACTGGCGGGCGGCATTTTCCTGGCGCTGGGCGTGCCCAACCTGAGCATCTCGGGCATGGCGCTGTCCATCGCCGTCGTAGTGCCGTTCCTCAATATGACCAAGCAGTTCTGCGGACAGATCGGTCAGATCTCGCAGCAGATCAACGCCGTGGTCATGGGCCTCGCCGGCGCCGACCGCATCTTTGAGCTCATCGACGAGGAGCCCGAAGCCGACGAAGGCTACGTGACACTCGTCAACGCGCAGGTCAACCCCGACACCTGGCAGCTCGAGGAGGCTGACCACCACACCGGCATGTGGGCGTGGAAACATCCGCACCGCGCAACCGGCGAGATCGAGTACGTACCGCTGCGCGGCGACCTGGTCATGGACAACGTCGACTTTGGTTACACGCCCGACCACGAGGTGCTGCACGGCGTGTCCGTGTTTGCCAAGCCGGGCCAGAAGGTCGCGTTTGTCGGCGCCACCGGTGCCGGTAAGACGACCATCACCAACCTCATCAACCGCTTCTATGACATCGCCGACGGCAAGATCCGCTACGACGGCATCAACGTCAACAAGATCCGCAAGGCCGATCTGCGCCGAAGCCTGGGCGTGGTGCTGCAGGACGTGAACCTGTTCACCGGCACCGTGATGGACAACATCCGCTACGGCAACCTGGACGCCACCGACGAGGAATGCATCGCGGCGGCAAAGCTCGCCGGAGCCGACGACTTTATCACCCGCCTGCCTGACGGCTACGACACCATGCTCACCGGTAACGGTGCCCAGCTTTCGCAGGGCCAGCGCCAGCTGATTTCGATCGCGCGCGCCGCCGTCGCCGATCCGCCGGCAATGATTCTGGATGAGGCCACGAGCTCCATCGACACCCGCACCGAGGCCATCGTGCAGGCAGGCATGGACAAGCTCATGGAGGGCCGCACGACGTTTGTCATCGCGCACCGCCTGTCCACCGTGCGCAACTCCGACGCGATCATCTGTCTGGACCATGGCCGCATTATCGAGCGCGGTAACCACGACGAGCTGATCGCCAAGCGCGGGTATTACTACCAGCTCTACACCGGAGCGTTTGAGCTGGAGTAGTTCGGCCCGCCGAGACGGCCGATTTGCCGCTCATTCGTCGGGCATGACCCTAAGGTCAATGCCCTCCTCTTTCGGGGCAAATCGACTCATCTCAGCGACCCAAACACAATGCGCCGCAACGAATAAAGCCTCCGCAGCCACACGGGCTGCGGAGGCTTTTCTATGCCCTCTGTTACAGGCTTACCGCTCCTCGCGTTGCGGCCCAACTGCCTCGGCTGTCTTTACGCGGTTCTTGTCGATGTACATGTTTTTGTCGGCTTGGGAAAAGAGCTCGCGCATCGTAGGCGGTTCATCAAAATCACTGGAAAGCGCATAGCCCACCGCATAGCTAATAGGCATGTCGGGGTGAGCCTCGGAATACTCGTTCACGTTCGCACGAACCCGAGCGAGACAGGACTCCACGGCAGCTCGATCGGCATCCCACAGCACCGCGATAAACTCATCGCCGCCGTCGCGACCCACGAAGCAGGTCTCGGACGACACACGCCCCAGCTGCCGGGCAAAAGAGCGGATGTATTCGTCGCCCTTCTCGTGACCAAAGCTGTTATTGACCGCATGCAGATTGTTAAGGTCGAAAACGCACACCGCAACGGGCGCCTCCGCGGAAACAGGCTGCTCCTGCCCCAAGATCTCCTCGCACTTGTTCTTGTTGGGCAGTCCCGTGGCTCCGTCGAGATAGACTTTGCTCTGCAGTTCGCGATTGAGCGCGGCAGTTCGCACCGCGCGAACAAGTTCAACCGCAAAGGCCGCCACCAATCCCATGATGTCGATGATCACCAAGCCCTCGAGATAGTTGAGCGCCGACGCCTTCTCCTGAGAGTAGTCCTCTGCGAGTCGCGTAGCATCGTCGCAAATGCCAAAGAACTCCTCGCTCATAGAGATGATGTCGGTGTTCTCATAGCCGACTTCGCGCACGCGGATGATCTCGGTGCAAAGCTCATCAAAATAATTAGCAAGCTCGGTCATTTTTGCCTGATACTCGTCGTCGTCGAGACGGACGAGGTTGAGGTCGTCACTTCCGTAACGCAAACCGTTGATGTATGAATCCACGGCTTTGAGCAGGTCATCTTGAGGCTGGCCCGCGTCCTCGAGCTTAACGATTCGCTGCGTGGTACCGCGCACCAGACCGGCGTAGTTGACCACGCGCGCCGTGCCCTGGATATCGGAGACGAGCAGCATAACGTTGATGAAGAAGAAGATGAGAACTGCCGTGAGCACCATCATGAGCAGGCGCACCGCCTGGCTGGCCTTCTTGGCGACAGAGGTATTCACAAGTTCAATCCCCCAAATGGCAAAAGAGTAGGTGGCGCATAGCGTCTTGTAAATCATGCGGGGTCAACTCTACCAGATGATTTTTCTAGGACGGGGATTAAAGAATCATCGACACGATAGCTATTTGAGAAGCTGAGCCATGGCGTTCACGAATTTTTGGACTTGGAGGGTGGGCTCGAGCGGGTAGTGCAGAAAGACTGGCACCTCGCGGCCGCACAGGAACGGCACGCCCACAAAGGCCGGGTGCACCCCCGACCACGCTCCGCAGGTGAGCACCGCGTCACCCTTTTCCTCCGCCTCGTTAAAGAGCGCAAAGTCGAAGCTATCCACGTCGATCACATCCACGCCGCCGTCGGCCAACAGATCGATACGCAGGCTGTCCATAGCGTCGTTGCCGTGACGGAGCACGCGCAGGCGCATGCCCTCCAAGTCGGCAACCGTGATGCGCGTCTTGCGCGCCAGCGGGCTCGTGCGCGGCAGGTCGATATAAAACGGCACGTTGACAATGCGGAGCTTTTGGCAGGCGTCACCCCAGCGCGGGGTCGAAAAACTCGACTGCACCACATCGACCTCACGACCGAGGCTGCGCATGACGGTCTCGCGCTCGTCATAGAGGTCGCTTACCGGCACGATCTCAAATCGCAGCGACGGTTCCAGCTCGTGTACGCCCGACCACATCGACAGCGTTTGGCGCCCCGGGCACATCATCGACACACCCAGACGCACAGCACCGCCATCGCCCGCCGCGCGTCGGGCGCGGCGCAGCGCGTCCTCGGACTGCCGCATGATCGAGCGCGCGTCGTCCACCAGCAGAGCGCCCGCCGGCGTCACCTTAACACCCGAATGCGAGCGCTCGAACAACGTGATGCCAAACTCGGCCTCGAAACCCGACACCTGTTTGACGAGCGCCGGGGTCGACACGCGCAATTTTGCCGCCGCACGTGAGAAGCTTCCCAGCTCCGCGGCGGCCGATATGGCCTCGAGTCGTCGATCGTACACGTCAATCTCCCGTTTTCGCGCCTGTGAACGCATGGCGCCACAGGGGGTCTTTTTGGCAGGTCACACACTCAATTAAAGGCGCATTGTCTTGCGAGCTATAAACCATTGGTTAACGCCATTCTAACAAATATGCAATTCACCTGCGCAAATGTAAAGCATACGATAACCAGCGAAAACCACGTGGGTCGATTAATGGGAGCGACCCACCGGGAGGCACAAGAAGGGAAGTTCCTATGAGCAATTGGCTTAAGCTCGAGGGCGATGTCTGCGCCGTGACTGGCGCGCTCGGCGGTATGGGCGTCGAGATTTGCCGCGAGTTCGCCCGCAACGGCGCCAACGTCGTCCTGCTCGATCTGGACGAGGAAAAGGTCAAGGCCGCAGCCGCCGACCTCGCCGCCGAGTTTGGCATCCACGCCGAGGGCTACAAGATGAACGCCACCGACGAGGCCGAGGTTCAGGCCGCCGTCGACGCCACCATCGCCGACTTCGGCCGTGTCGACGTCCTCGTCAACACCGCCGGCATCCTGCGCTTCGCCGCCATGGAGGACCTGCCGCTGAGCGACTGGGAGCAGGTGCTCAACGTCAACCTCACCGGCTACTTCATCACCTCGCAGCGCTTTGGTCGCGAGATGATCAAGGCCGGCCAGGGCCGCCTAGTTCACATCTCGACCGTCGCCAGCCACTCCCCCGAGACGTTCTCGGGCGTGTACAGCTCCACCAAGGCGGGCGTCAACATGATGTCCAAGATGCTGGCTGCCGAGTGGGGCCCCTACGGCGTGCGCTCCAACTGCGTCGAGCCCTGCTTCGTTAAGACCCCGATGTCGGCCAATTTCTACGCCGACCCCGAGGTCGAAAAGAGCCGCAGCCGCCTCATCGCCACGCGCCGCATCGGCGAGGTCAGCGATATCGCCAACGCCGTCATGTTCCTGGCGTCCAAGCGCTCGGACTTTACCACCGGCGACGCCATCAAGGTCGATGGCGGCTTCTCCAACATGATGGGCGACCTCACCGCCAAGCCCGGCGGCCGTCGCGCCTATGCCGACAACTACCTTAAGAACAAGGGTGTCGAGCTCTGGTCCGATGAGTCCGGCGTCGCCAAGCCGACTGACCAGTAAACCAACCTGACAGGGAGGCCCGCGGACACGCCCGCTCCTCCCCCGTATCGATTAGAAAGAGTCCAATGGCTTCCACCAACTCCAACAAGGGTCGCGCCGTCGTGCTTTCCGCCGCGTGCGTCACCATGTTCTTCATCAGCTCCATCGCGCTGTATTCCGTCGTGAGCAAGAACCTACTCGCCGTCTACCCCGAGTGGTCCAGCGCTCTTACCTGGGCCTTCCCGGTCTTTCAGACCATCATGGCCGTGACGGGCATCTTCGCCGGCCGCATCTCCGATAAGATCGGCCCGCGCAACGTCGTTATCGCCGCCGCCGTGTGCTACGGCCTGGGCTGGTTCATGTCCGGCACCGTCACCGAGCCGTGGCAGTTCTACCTGTGGTTCTCGCTCGTCGCCGCCATCGGCAACGGCCTGGGCTACAACCCCGCGCTCACCACCGGTCAAAAGTGGTTCATCGACAAAAAGGGCCTTGCCTCCGGCATCACCCTGGCCGCTTCGACCGCCGGCCCCGCCGTGCTGTCCCCGGTGCTCGCCTCGTTGCTCATCCCGAGCCTGGGCATCTTTGGCGCCCTTAAGGCGCTCGGCGTCATCTTCTTTGTGACGATTGCTGCCTCCGCCCTGTTCCTGAAGGCCCCCGAGGCCGGTTGGCTGCCCGAGGGCTTCGAGGCCCCCAAGGGCGGCGCGCACGCCGGCACCTTCGGCGACCTCACCCCGGGCGAGATGGTCAAGACCCCGCGCTTCTGGGTCCTCATCGTCACCTTCGCCTTTGCCGCCACCGCGGGCACCCTGCTCGTGGGCAAGGTTGCCTCCATCGCCGCCGTCCAGCTCTTCGCCGACCCCACGAGCGCCGCGGCCGTCGCCCTCGGCGGTGTGGTGGTCTCCATCAACACCTGCGCCAACTTGGTTGGCCGCCTGTCCTTTGGCCAGATCATCGACAAGCTCGGCGCCTATAAGTCGCTGCTCATCAGCCTTGTCGTCACTATCGTCGCACTCGTCATCATGTCGATGAGCTTTACGCAGAGCATGTTCTTTGTGGCGCTCGCCCTGCTCGGCTTTAGCTTTGGCGCCCTGCTCGTCATCTACCCGCCGCTCACCGGTGGCGCCTTTGGCACCAGCAACATCGGCGTCAACTACGGCATCATGTTTTTAGGCTATGCCGCTTCCACCTGGATCAGCCAGCCCATCACCGCCGTGCTGTATCACGCCGAGGCCGGCAGCGCCGCCTACCAGCAGTCCTTCTACGGCGCCATCGTGATCGCCGCCATCGCCGTCGTGCTCACCGTCTACATGATGGTCTCCGACAGCAAGAAGAAGTCCGCCTAGTTTTACCGATGCGACAAAGGGACAGCCCCTTTGTCGCATTCCACCGGTCACCAGTATTAAGGAGTCGAAATGTCTGAGCTCAACCCCGTCCGCATTGCCGTTATCGGCGCCGGCGCCATGGGCCGCAACCACATCCGCTTTGTCACCGAGGAGCCCGAGGCCGAGCTCGTCGCCATCGCCGACGCCTTTGAGGGCGCCCGCGCCACGGCCGAGGCCGCCGGCGTGCCGTTTTACACCGATCCCGCCCAGATGATGGACGAGGTCAAGCCCGAGGCCGTCATTATCGCCACCCCCAACGACCTGCACCTGGGCGTTGCCCGCGAGGCCGTAAAGCGCAACATCGTTCCGCTGGTCGAAAAGCCGATCTCCAACGACCTGGAGGATGCCCAGGCTTTCGCTGCCGAGGCCGAGACCGCCGGCGTGCCCGTGCTCGTGGGCCAGCACCGTCGCCACAACCCCTTCGTCAACAAGGCCAAGGAGATCATCGAGTCCGGCGAGCTGGGCAAGCTCACCGTGTCGAGCTTCCACTACATGATCTATAAGAACGACGAGTATTTCGATGTCGAGTGGCGCCGCAAGAAGGGTGCCGGCCCGATCCTGGTCAACCTGGTGCACGACGTCGACCTGCTCCGCTACCTGCTGGGCGAGCCCGTTGCCGTCCAGGGTATGCAGTCCAGCGCCGCCCGCGGTTTTGAGACCGAGGACTCCGCCGTGGTCAACGTCCGTTTTGCCGATGGCGCGCTCGCGAGCATGACCATCTCCGACGCCACCGCCAGCCCCTGGAACTGGGAGGCCACCGCTCGCGAGGATCCGCAGTACCGCCCCTTCGACGCCGACGCCTACTTTATCGGCGGCACTAAGGGCGCCCTGTCGCTGCCCCGCCTGCACCAGTTCTCCTACGACGGCGCCTCTAACTGGCACAAGCCGCTGCAGATGGAGATTCCGGCCGTCGACCCGGCACTGCCGCACAAGATGCAGCTCAAGCACTTTGTGAAGGTTGTCCGCCGCGAGGTCAAGCCCGTCGTGACCCCCGCCGACAACGTTAAGACGCTCACGCTTCTCAACGCTATCAAGGAGGCCGCCGAGACCGGCCAGCTCGTCGAGCTGTAACGCCTTAAGAGCGGCCGCGGCAGAAACCCCATGCCGAGCCCTCGGTCCGCCACCAACAAGCCCCTCTTCTTTGCCTCGCGAGCAGCCTCCTACCCGCGGGGCATTTTGCTACCTTGCCGACGATTTTTCTGGGGCGGGGGCTATTATGCACCTCGGCTTGATTCGTTCGTCCCAAAACAGTCTTTTGGGACGGGTGGTATCCTTGGTAGCTCTGTGCTGCAAACGCACCTTAAACGCAAGGAGTCCCATGGATCTTATCGCCCAGCTCGCCCGCGAGCTCAACCTTAAGGCCGCCAACGTCGAGGCGGCCGTCAAGCTCATCGACGAGGGCAACACCATTCCCTTTATCTCGCGCTACCGCAAGGAAGCAACGGGCGGCATGGACGATGTCGCTCTGCGCGCACTCGACGAGCGCCTGTCCTACCTGCGCAATCTTGAGCAGCGCAAGGAAGACGTCATTCTGCTCATCGACGCCCAGGGCAAACTCACGCCCGAGCTCGAGCAACAGATTCGCGAGGCCACGCAGCTCCAGCGCGTCGAGGACCTCTACAAGCCCTACCGCAAAAAGCGCATGACCCGCGCGCAGAAGGCCCGCGAGGCCGGCCTGGAGCCGCTCGCCAACATGATCATCATGCAGGCCTCGGCCAAGGGCAGCGCACTCGACGCCGCCGCGGCATACGTCAATGAGGAGGCCAGCTTTAACACGCCCGAGAAGGCGCTCGCCGGTGCCGCCGACATCGTGGCCGAGACGGTAGCCGAGGACCCGGAGAACGTCGCCGACCTGCGCGCCTTTACGCAAAACACCGCCGACATCGTCGTCGAGGCCACCGACCCCGCCGAGAAGACTCCCTACGAGCCCTACTACAACTTCGACGAGCCGCTGCGCCGTATACCCAACCACCGCGTGCTGGCTATCGACCGCGGTGAGCGCGAGGGCAAGCTCCGCGTGCGCGTGAACGTCGACGGCACTGCTGCCACGGCACGCCTCGGCAGCCGCTGGCCCCGTCGCCAGGGCGTGTTTGCGCCCGTCTTTGACGCCGCTATCGCCGACGGCTACAAGCGCCTCATGGCCCCCTCGCTGGAGCGCGAGGCCCGCGCCAAACTCACTGTCCGTGCACAGACCGAGGCCATCAACGTCTTTGCCAAGAATCTCGAGGGCCTGCTCTCGGCACGCCCCGTCCGTGGCGCCCGCGTGCTCGCGCTCGACCCGGGCTACCGCACCGGCTGCAAGGTCGCCGTCATGGACGAGACCGGCAAGCTACTCGACCACGGCGTGGTCTACCCCACCAAGCCGCGCCACGACGTCGCCGGCACCAAGCGCGAGCTCGCTCGCCTCGTCAAAAAGGACGGTGTCAACACCATCGTCATCGGCAACGGCACCGCCAGTCGCGAGACTGAGGAAGTCGTCTCGGAGTTCATTGCCGAGCAGGCGCCCGGGCTGCGATACACCATCGTCAACGAGGCCGGCGCATCGGTGTACTCCGCCTCCGAACTCGCAAGCCAGGAGTATCCCGACCTGGATGTCACTGTGCGTGGCGCCATGAGCCTGGGCCGCCGCCTGCAAGACCCGCTGGCAGAGCTCGTCAAGATTCCGCCCCAGTCCATCGGCGTTGGCCAGTACCAGCACGACCTTGACCAGGCCGAGCTTTCGCGCACGTTGGGCCATGTGGTGGAAGACGTCGTCAACCGCGTGGGCGTCGACGTGAACACCGCGAGCGCAAGCCTGCTGGGATATGTATCGGGCATCACGCCGAGCGTGGCCAAAAACATCGTGGCCTACCGCGAGGAAAACGGAGTCTTTACCGATCGCCGCCAGCTCAAGAAGGTCCCCAAGCTGGGACCCAAGGCATATCTCAACGCCGCGGGCTTCCTGCGCATCAGCGGCGGCAAGAACCCGCTCGACGCGACGAGCGTCCACCCCGAAAGCTACGAGGTGGCCACGGCCGTCCTGGAGCGCGCCGGCGTTGCCGCCAGCGAACTCAGCCGTGGCGGCGTACCCGATATCGAGCGCCGCCTGGGCAGCATCTCGGCGCTGGCAAGCGACCTGGACTGCGGCACCCTCACGCTCATCGACATCGTTAACGAACTCAAAAAGCCCGGCCGCGACCCGCGCGACGACGCGCCCGAGGTAGTCTTTAGCCGCTCGGCGCTTTCCATCGACGACCTGGAGCCCGGCATGGAGCTCAAGGGCACAGTGCGCAACGTCGTCGACTTTGGTGCCTTCGTCGACGTGGGCGTGCACCAGGACGGCCTCGTGCACATCTCCAAGCTGGCCAACCACTTTGTCAAGCACCCGAGCGACGTCGTGCGCGTCGGCGACACGGTGAAGGTGTGGGTCGAAAAAGTCGATCGCGACCGCAAGAAGATCTCGCTCACCATGGTGCAGGGGAAGTAGCGCGCACAAAACATGCCACGAGCAGAGGGGCCCGAACGTCTCAACGAACGTCCGGGCCCCTCTCTTTTGGAAATATAAATTAGAGGATTGTTAGATTACAGATTAACCCACAAAGCGGGACGGACGGCGACGTTCGTGAGGCACACGCCTACGCCGAAGGAGGCCACGTAGCCGTCCGCATCGGCGAGAGCCGCACAGTACGAATAGACACCCGGCGAGCGAAGCCACCAGACGCACGCGCCGTCATCCTCCCTCTTAAAGGCGCCGTTGTTCACAGCCTGCTGAGTCGGCTTGCAGATACGGTCGCCGTCGGACATAAAGTACTTATTCGCTTCATCGACGGAAAGCAGCGTAGGAGCTCCACTGATCACTTTCATCTCATCGCCCGTAAAGGCCTGGGAAGCGAAATCAGTCTCGAGCCACTTTTTGAGGTCGGAGGAATTCCAGTCGTTGCCGTCGTCCTCGTCTTCATTGAACGCGCGGGTATCAAGGGCCTTTTGACTCACGACATAGGCGCGGTTGCCCTCGACCGCCAGGACGCGCCACTCGATGGGCTCCTTGCCGTTTGAGGTGTCGCCGTCCTGTTCGTAGGAACCGAACTCAACCACGTCGCCCACTTGGCAGCCCTTAAAAGGGTTCTTGTTGAACGCGGGGACGACGACGAAGACGGCGATCAGCACGACGACGATGAAGCTGGCAGCGGCGCCGGCGATGAGGAGGGGCAGGGCGCTCTTGCCGCCGGGCGCGGCAGACGGCTGCACCCGGGCGACCCGCGGCGCGGGCATGCCGGCGTTCGCGGCAAGCGGCGTGCCGCACGCGCCGCAGAACTTGGCCTCATCGATGTTCTTGGTACCGCACTTGGGGCAGAACATGGGGTTCTCCCTTCCTCAATCTTCTTCCACACCCACAAGACTAGATCGCGGCAGTACAAACTTGTTGCGCAACATGTGCCGAAGGCGAAGATATCCGTCTGAGCGTCGCTCCGCTTGCGTTGCGCCCCCTTCCCGTCGACAACAAAAGGCGCCGCCCCATCAAAGAAACAGCACCAACCTGGGCTCGTGCGGTGCGAGTAAACCACCTAAAGCAAGGGTCCCCCCTCTCGCGACGTGCAAAATCGCGAGTATTCTGCAAATTCCGCCGTTCCGGATGCCCCTCAGAGGCGAAAAAGCAAAAACAGCCCCCGTTTTAGCGTCGTCAGAGCCAAAACGGGGCTGTTCCGTGCTTTATCTAGCTGGTAAAAGCCTTTACCTTGCTGAATACTCTCAATTTTGCACGTCGCAGGCGGGGGCACCTTTGTCCACGGCAAGATATGGAAGCCAATCGCCAACCTACCGACAAGCTCGTGTCGGCAGCCCCGGCCTTTCCTTTGCCTAGCGCGACCCTCGCGAAGCGCGTGAGCGATAGGGAAAGGAAAGACCGGGGCGAACAACCCTCGGCGTAGCCAGTGTTCGCGTTACGGCAGGATATGGAAGCCGAGCGAGGCGATATCCTTGGCAAAGCCGCGCACGGTGTCGAGCGAAACCTCGTACGGGTCACGGCCGATGTTCTTGCGCTTGGCCAGGATGCTGTTAGGCACCGTGATGATCTGACAACCGCAGGCTTCGGCCTGGTAGATGTTGATGAGCTCGCGCGTGGACGCCCACAGGACCTCGCAGTTGGGCTTGGCGGCGGCCTTCTTGACCGACTCCGTCACAAACGGAATGGGGTCAACGCCGGTGTCGGCGATACGGCCGGCAAAGAGCGAGATGATGGACGGCGTCTCGGCATCAACGGCCTCGACCATCTCGTCGACCTGCTCGGGCGTAAAGATGGTGGTGACGTTGACCTTGATGCCATCGGCCGAAAGCTTGCGGACCAGCTCAGCGGTGGACTCGCCCTTGGTGGTCACGCACGGAATTTTGACGTAGACGTTCTCGGCCCAGGTAGCGATCTCGCGGGCCTCGACCTCCATGGTCTTGACGTCGTCGGCAAAGACCTCAAACGAGACGGACACATCGGTGATGTGAGCCAGGACCTCTTTGGCAAACGCGCGGTAATCCATCACGCCGCCCTTCTTCATAAGGGACGGGTTGGTCGTGAAACCCTGAACGTTGCCGTTCTCGTACATGTCGAGCATGCCCTCGAGGTTTGCACCGTCAGCGAACACCTTGATTGCCATCTGCCTGATTCCTTTCGTCTGCACGCGGGCGTTGAACTGCCAAACACTTTACCTACGTTTATCAAGGCGTGAGCTGCGGGTTTTTATCTTCTCGGCGAACGGTATAAACACCTCAGTGTTTGGATTGATAAATCGATTGAGCATGCAAAAGCAAAGAGTCGCAGTTTGAGCAAACGTCAGAACGCGAGATTCATTAGATGAGGCCGAAATGCTGCATCGCTGTGACGGTGCCGTCGTGCGCGACATCGTCGGTCACGTAGTCGGCGAGCGCCTTGACCTCGGGCATGGCGTTGCCCATGGCGACAGCCGTCTCGACGGCAGCGAGCATGCCCAGGTCGTTGCCCGAATCGCCAAAGCCAAAGGTGCGCGCATTTCCCTCGCGGCCCAGATACGTCAGCGCTCGCGCCACGCCCACGCCCTTGTTGATGCCCTTGGGGCTCAGCTCGCGATTCTGGCCACCGGTGTTGCAGGCCTCAAAATAGTGCTCGATAAAGCCGTCATCGTTGGCTACGCGAGCCAAACTGGGCACATTGAGGCATACCTTGCCCACGCGCAGACTGCCGTCGACGCGCATTTCCTCGGCGCTGTGCACCACAGAAGTGCCGATCAGAGACGACTGCTCAACACCCGCGGGTTCCAGGGCAAAAGTAGCCACGTTGGTCTCGAAAAAGGCCTCAATCCCTGCCGCGGCCATACGGCGTGCAAGCTCCTCGATAACGTCCTCGTCAAAGCAGTCCTCGTGCACCACGCGGCCCTCGACCTCGAGCGTCGCTCCCGCCATGGCAACGACACCCGCAGGCTCCAAAGCACGCAGGCCATCGGCAATCAGCCACAAGGGGCGACCCGTGCAGATAAATGCCTGGTGCCCCGCATCGCGCAGGCGGCAAAATGCATCGACAACAGTCTTCGACGGATGGACTGCATTGAAGTCCTTATCGGTCATATCGTCGGGATCGAACGACGTCAGCGTGCCGTCCACGTCAAAAAAGAGCACAGCGGATTCGGGGCACGCATCAATCATATGGGTTCCTTTCGAGGATAAGGGCAAACGAAGCATCCATCATATAATGGAGCGACGCAACCAGAGAGGTCACCCATGGAATTTTACGCAAGCTGCCCCGAGGGCTTTGAGTCCGCACTCGCCGATGAGCTTAAACGCCTCGGGCTTTCGCATGTTCGCCGGCTGAAGGGCCGCGCTACATTTGAGGGCGAGCTCGAGCAAGGCTACCGAGCATGTCTGTGGTCGCGCCTGGCGAGCCGCGTGTTCGTGGTGCTCGGACGCTTTGAGGCGCAGGATGCCGATGAACTGTACGATAGCGTTTACGACATCGCTTGGGAGAGCATCGTCCGCCCCGGCGCCACCATCGCCATCACCGCCAACGGCGTGACCGAGCAGCTGCGCAACACGCGCTTCTCGGCCCTGCGCGCCAAGGACGCGCTGTGCGACCGCCTGGCCGAGACCACGGGCCGTCGCGCCGACGTCGATGCCGCCGACCCCGATGTTCACCTACTGCTTTCGCTGCGCCAGCGCCGCGCGAGCATAAGCCTGGACCTTTCGGGCGACCCGCTGTTCAAGCGCCTGCCGCCCGCGGCGACCCGTGCCGGCGAGGGCGCGCACGTGTTGCGCCCCGACTACGCCGCCCTGGTGCTGGCGCAGGTCGGCTGGACCGCACTGTGCGAGCGCGAGCTAACGGCCGACGATTACGAGAACGAAGCCCTTCCCACACTGGTCGACGCCTCGTGCGCCGGCGGCGGTCTGCTGCTGGAGGCCGTGAATATTCTGACCGACCGCGCCCCGGGCGCCGCACGCGAGCGCTGGGGCTTTGAGGGCTGGCAGCTGCACGACGCCGCCCTATGGGAGCAGCTACTCGCCGAGGCACGCGAGCGCGAGGCGGCAGCACGCGAGCGCCAAGCACGCATTGTGGCCGTAGACATCGACCCCGCCGCCCGCAAGACCGCCGAGTGCATGGTCAAGTGCGCCGGCTACAAGCGCTTTGTCGATTTTTGCGCCGCCAAGTCCGCCACCGTACTGGACCACGCGGGCGCCGTCGCCAGCGCCGCCGTGGTCGCAGATACGACCGAGACGCCGCTGTCGCTTATGCACGACGCCATGACGCTCATCGGCGAGCTGCACCGCGCGCCCGAGCTCGCTTCGGCGCCGGTCGCCGCGCTCACCCGCGACGGATTGCTGGCCCGCGCGCTCCACGCCGAGCCCGAGCGCGCGATCGCCGTCATGCCCAACAACGAGGAGGCGACCGTCGAAGTCTGGCCTTCGCTCGACCAGGCCGCCGCAGCATTTGAAGCTGCGACCAGTGCAGGTGCTGAGGAGCAGACCGCAGGTGCCCAAGACGAAGCCGCCGGCACCCCCATGCCCGAGCCTGCCGCCATGCTCGACCTGGGCGACGGCAAGCCGCTGCCCGTGCTCATCCCGGAGTCCGAGCAGTTCGCCAACCGCCTGCGCAAGAATGCCCGTCTGCGCCGCAAGTGGGCCAAGCGCGAGGGTGTGAGCTGCTACCGCGTCTACGATGCCGACCTGCCCGACTACTCCGCCGCCATCGACCTGTACGAGGGCTGCCCGCAGACGCCGGGCCGCTGGCTCGTCATCGCCGAATACGCCGCGCCTAAGACCATCGACCCCACGCTGGCCCAGGCCCGCATGCTCGACATCTTGGCCATCGCGCCGCGTATCCTGGATGTTCCGGCCGAACATGTGCACGCCAAGGCCCGCATGCGTTCGCGCGGCGGCTCGCAGTACGGCAAGCAGGGCGCCGGCAAGGGCGGCTCGGGCGAGCGAGCCAACATCGCGCGCCGTCGCCTGCCGCTCATCGAAGAGGGCGGCCTTACCTTTGCCGTCAACTTTGACGACTATCTGGATGTGGGCATCTTCCTGGACCACCGCGTCACCCGCAACCTGGTGCGTGAGCACGCCAAACAGGCGCGCCGCTTCCTCAATCTGTTTGCCTACACCGGCACTGCCACCTGCTACGCGGCCGATGGCGGCGTCGAGGAGACCGTGACGGTCGACCTTTCCAACACCTACCTGGACTGGGCCGAGCGCAATATGCGCCAGAACGGCTTTGTTGGTCCGCAGCATCATTTTGTGCGCGACGACGTGCTCGCCTGGATTCGCGACCAGCGCCAGACGCGCAACCGCTGGGACTTGATCTTTGTCGACCCGCCCACGTTCTCGAACTCGTCCAAGATGGGCCGCCGCACTTGGGATGTCCAGCGCGACCATGTTGAGCTTTTGGCCGGCGTATCGCGCCTGCTCGCACAGGGCGGACATGCCATCTTTAGCTGCAACCTGCGCGGCTTCCGCCCCGAGACGCGCAAGCTCGCGCGTGTGGGCGTGGTGCTGGAGGACATTACGGCACAGACCATCCCCGAGGACTTCGCGCGCAACCAGAAGGTGCACCACTGCTACATCGTGCGCCGCCTGCCCATCGAGGACGCCATGGCAGAGGTCGGCTTTAGCGCCGAGGAGATTGCAGAGCGAACCGAGGAACTGCGCAATCCCGAGGCCCGCAAGCCCCGTGCGGCAGTACCCGCGCACGCGCAGGCCGGCAACGGCAAGTCGAACTTTGCCGGCAAACCCTCTCCTGCCGGCAAGCTCAAAAAGAAGAAGTTCTACGCCAGCAAGCCCAAGGGCAAATAACAAAGTTGCGGTGGAATAGTTCCTAAAAAGCCTGGTAAAGGCCCAAACGGGAACTATTTCACCGCAACTCATATTGGGATGGTGGTTGGCGATCTAACCTTGGGTGACCAATCGGTAACCGATGCCCACGTGCGTTTGGATATAGCGCGGGTGCGCGGGGTCGGACTCGATCTTCTTACGCAACGTGCCCATAAAGACGCGCAGGCTCGCCAGGTCGCTCTTGGTTGCCGTGCCCCAAATCTCGTGCAGGATAGACTGGTGCGTCAGCACCTTGTCGGCGTTATGCGCCAGCAGGCATAGCAGTTTGTACTCGATCGGCGTCAGATGCAGCTCCTCGCCATCCATCGTGGCGATGCCGGCATCAAAATCGATATGCAGCTCACCGGTATCGAACGAGCCCTCGGACGCACCCATGCCAATCTGCGCATACGAAAGGCGCCTGAGCGTCGTGCGAATGCGCGCGAGCAACTCCTCGACCGAAAACGGCTTGGTCAGGTAATCGTCGGCGCCGGCATCGAGTGCGCGAATCTTGTCCGCATCCTCACTGCGCGCCGAGACCACGATGATCGGCATGCCCGACCATGCGCGCACCGACTCCACCACCTTGACGCCGTCCATATCGGGCAGGCCCAGATCGAGTAGCACGATGCTCGGCGCCTGCGACGAGGCAGCGGCAATAGCGGCATGGGCGGTCTCCACGGCCATATGGCGCAAGCCGTGCGCCTCGAGCGCGGCAACGATAA
>CAUASQ010000022.1 GCA_958431945.1 uncultured Collinsella sp.
GTTTACAGCTGACAAGACAGCTGTAAACCTAGGTGTAAAGTTGAAATAAAGATTCGACCATGCGGCAAGTCCATATTCGAACTGGCAAGCTGAGGATAGCCGAGCTCTCGATAGCGCAGGAGGCATCTTTCGCCACCGCAATTCCGCTCGGCGCGAGTTGCACGCCGTGGGGCGCAAACGGGACACGCCTCCGCGAGCGGTCCGCACCCAATGTGGCAAAATCGAACTACTAAGGGGGCTCAGAATGCTCAAGATTATTGCCTGCGACGATGATGTCGCTTTTCTAGATAGACTGCGCCGGATGATCGACCGTTGGTCGAGCGAGACGGGCACGGCGGTCGATGTTGCACTCGTCACACGCGGCGAGGACCTGCTGGCGCGCCATGCCGCGTCGCGCGCCGACATCATCCTGCTCGACATGATCATGCCGCTCGTCAACGGCATGGACACCGCACGCGAATTGCGCCAGGCCGACACCGCCGTGCGCCTGGTGTTCCTTACCTCATCGCCCGAGTTTGCACTGGAGTCCTACGAGGTCCGCGCCTTCGACTATCTGCTCAAGCCCGTGTCTTACGAGCGCCTGGCGCAATTACTCGACGAGCTTTCGAGCATGCGCCCGGCGGCAACCGACGAGCTCGTGATCAAAACGTCCTTTGGCTACCATGCCCTGCGCCTGTCCGACATCGAATATGCCGAGGCGCGCAACAAGCACGTGGTCTTCCACCTGCGCGACGGGCGCGATATCGAGGCACTCGAGTCGTTCCGCAGCGTCGAGGACCGTTTGGCGCAAAATGCCACCTTCTTTAAATGCCACCGTAGTTACCAGGTCAACTTGCGCAATATCGACCACTTCGATCGCACGGACATCGTCATGCGCTCCGGCGCGTGCATTCCGCTTTCGCGCAGCTGCAAGCAGGGGTTCCAAGACGCCTACTTTGCGGCGCGCTTTGAGGGCGGGAGGCGCTGATGATCTCCTCGGTCGAAATGGTCCTTTGGGCAATCCACCACGCCACAACGCTACTCTTTGGCGTCTTTGCCTCGGCGGCGCTGTGCGGTGTCGAAATCAATCGACGCCATGCACTCGAGTTGGTGGGGGTCGGAGCCGCAACCGGCGCTGCCTTTTCGATCGCCAATGTCGTTGGCGGAGAGCTTTTTGCCCGTCAGGCTTATCCGCTTGTCGTGCACCTGCCGCTTATCGTCTACCTGTGCGCGCGCTACCGCCTGAGCCCGCTGCTCGCGGCATTGGGCGTCACCAGCGCCTATCTGAGCTGTCAGTTCAGCAACTGGATGGGCATCGCCGCGCTCGCCGCCACTGACTCGCAAATCGCGTACTACGTGGCGCGCATTATCACCACGGTCGCCGTCTTTGCGATCCTGCTGCATTGGGCCCGTGACATTGGACCCCGTCTGGCGGTCAAAAGCCCTACGGAGCTCGAGATTCTGCTCATCCTGCCGCTCGTCTATTACGTCTTTGACTATGCCACCAACGTCTACACCACGCTGTTCCACTCGGGCTCGGTGGTAACGGTTGAGTTTTTGGCCTTTGCGCTCTGCGCGTTCTACCTTATGTTCCTCGCCGTCTACCTGCGTGAATACGAAGAAAAAGAGGCTGCCGAGCGTGAACGCTGGATGCTCGAGACACGCGATAGCTCGGCCATGAAGGAACTCGATGCATGGCGCCAGTCCGGACGCGAGCTGTCGATTCTGCGCCACGACATGCGGCACTTCTTGCGCGGTCTGGCCGTCTTGATCGAAGAAGGCCGCACCGACGAGGCACTCGATCGCATCGATACGCTATGCGAGGCCAACGACCGCACCGCCGTGCGCCGCTACAGCGCCAACGAGACCGTCAACATCGCGCTTTCGTCGTTTGGCTCGGACATCAGCAAGCGCGGCATTTCCGCCGACTTGCGCGCCGCCGTGCCCCAGAGCGTGCATGTGGCCGATGTCGACCTGTTCAGCGTGCTTTCGAATGCCCTGGAAAACGCCATTGCCGCGGCGAGCACCGCCCCCGAGGGCAAGCGCTTTGTCGATCTTGATCTGCGGTTTGAGGACGGGCAGCTGCTGCTTTCGGTTTCCAACACATTTGGACGGGCGCCGCACATGGTCGACGGCATGCCCGTGGCTCAGCACGCCGGTCACGGCTTTGGCACCAAGAGCATTAAGCTCGCCGTGGAGCGCATGAACGGCAACTGCCAGTTCCGCATTAACGGCGATCGGTTTGAGCTGCGCGCCGTGATGTAAGGGCGCGGGCGCGACGGATTTGCGTTTCGCGGGTACGGCTCGCCCGCTCGGGGTCGTTTGTCGACGCGGGCTCGCTACAGCGGCGCGGCCGCCGGAGTCAGCTGCTTGATGTAGGCCCACATGCGCTGCTTGGCGGCTTTGTCAGTGAGCGCCGCCTCAAAACCGTCGAGCGCGAGCACGCGGCGGCCCTGCACATGGGCGACCAGGCCGGGCTTGAGCATGGCGGTGTCGAAGTCATCGATCGCTACGAGCATATCGGCGTAGGTTTCGCGCATGGCGTCAGCCGCGTTGTTGTCGAGCAGTAGCACCGCCTCGGGGTCCAAGGCCTCAAGCGCCTCGCGGAACAGCTCGCACGGCAGAGTCTCGCCCACTGCGACCGCTCCGTCGCCCACGCCGGCGACGCTTGCCAGCACGCAAAAATCCTCGGGCGCGTAGCCGATGGCCCCAAGCGCCTTGCGCAACGCCGCGCCATCCGGGCCGGCGGCAAGCTCGCCACCCGAACGCTCGGCCTCGTCCAAATCACCTTTGACCAGCACGATCGGCGAGCACGCGTTGCCCGCGATGCGCACACCACGGCCCACAAGCGATGCGAGCTCCTGCTCGGCGGCCTGGGCGATAGCTTCTTTTTTCTGGCTTTGTGACGTGGGCATGCGCTCTCCAATCGTTTGCATGCCCACCATTATATAAAAGAGCCGCCCGTGAGTGGTTGCTTTGCGGACCGTTGGGTATAAGCACGGTCGTACTGAGTTTTACGCGGCCGAGCCGCGTCGCATTATGGAGGTCACCATGGCTGACATCAAGCAGATTACCCCCGAGAACTTCGATTCCGTCGTTAACGGCAGCCTTCCCGTGCTGGTTGATTTTTGGGCGCCGTGGTGCGGTCCCTGCCGCTCGCTCTCGCCCATCGTGGACGAGGTAGCCAACGAGCTGGCGGGCAAGCTTGCCGTCGCCAAATGCAACGTCGACGACAACCAGGACCTGGCCATGAAGTTTGGCGTCATGAGCATCCCCACGCTGATTGTCTTTAAGAACGGCGAGGAAATTGACCGCTCCGTTGGCGCTCTGCCCAAGGCAAGGCTGCAGGCATTGCTGGAGAAGCACCTGTAATACACTTGTTACATGTTGCCGTCTGCCTGCCGTCCATGAGCGCTTTTACACCGCTCGCCGGACTTTTGGGTGCACCGCGTGCGACCACGGATAGTATGGTAGTCACAAACAGCCCCCAGTGAACGGGTGCGGGTCGCACAGACTCGTACCCGTTTTCTTATGCAGCTGCGCGCAAAGCGAGCGTAGTAAAATCTGAACCACTGAACTGCCCCATACAAAAGGAGATTTCCCATGCATGATGTTGGAATGAACATGAGCCAGCTTGCCATGAGCGTCAAACAGGTCGACGACACCATCGAGCTCGCTCACGAATGGAGCCATCAGTTGCTACATGCGACCGAGAATTTTAACATGGAGCGCATCGGCGCCAAGCTCGAGGCCGCCATGGCCGCGTTGCACGAGGCGCATGACGCGCTCGAGGGCTACGAGGAAGCCATCGAGGCCGACCACAACTCCGTCGGCTCCGTGAAGCTGGTGTAAGGTGGCCGAACACGAGCACTGCTGCGGGTACGAGCACGAGCATCCGCACGGGGCGGACGGTGACGCGGGCTGCCACTGTAGTGGCTCCGGCTCCGAGCTGGTCCGTTTTTCGGTTACCGCACCCGACGACCTGCTGCGCCGTTTTGACGAGCAGATTGCGCGCCGCGGCGACGTGGCCAACCGCTCCGAGGCCGTGCGCGACCTGATTCGCGCCTCGATCGCCAAGGAGCAGATGCGCACGCCCGATGAGCATGTTATCGGGTCGCTCACCATGATTTACGACCACCATACCGGCGACCTGACGCGCCGTCTGGACGAAGTGCAGCACGACTACACCGACGAGATCGTATCGACCATGCACGTGCATCTGGATCACCACAACTGCTTGGAGATTCTGGCGCTCAAGGGTCGCGGCGAGCGCGTCTACGAACTAGCCGACCGCCTGCTGGGCCTGCGCGGCGTTAAGCACGGCGAGCTCACGTGCGCCGCCACCAGGCAGAGCCTGGGGCTGTAGCGGAACTTACCGCGGCGCACCTGCCAAAAAGGGACAGGTTTTACTGAAGGAGGGTCGCATGCGGCATGTGCATATCCATGTAACGGGCATTGTGCAGGGCGTTGGCATGCGACCGTTTGTGTATCGCGAGGCTATGGCGCATGGCATTTGCGGATGGGTGCTCAATGCGGGCGACGGCGTGCATATCGAGGCGCATGCTTCGGTCGAGGCACTCGACGAATTTGTCACCGCGCTGTCGGAGCACGCGCCGACAGCGGCCCGCGTTGAGCATGTCGCTGTCGCAGACCTGGAGCCCGACGCTTGGGATGCCGACGATGAGCGGGCCTTTCGTATCGTAGCGTCGCAGGATCAGACCGTGCACACGACGCTCATCTCTCCCGATATCGCCACCTGTGACGATTGCCTGCGTGAGCTGTTCGACCCCGCCGATCGGCGCTATCACTACCCCTTTATCAACTGCACCAACTGCGGGCCGCGCTTTACCATCATCCGATCGCTGCCTTATGACCGAGCGGCCACGTCGATGGATTGTTTTCCCATGTGCCCCGAGTGTGCCGCGGAGTATGCCAATCCGCTCGACCGGCGTTTTCACGCGCAGCCCGATGCCTGCTTTGATTGCGGGCCGAATATTACGTGGCGCGAGGCTGTGAACAGCGATGCGTGCGGGAATTCGTCCGCGACACCGGCCGTCGGTACCACACGCGAGGCCAGCGACGCTATCATCGAACGCTGCGTTGAGCTGCTTGCCAGCGGTGGCATCGTCGCCATCAAGGGCCTGGGCGGATTCCATCTATCCTGTGACGCTGCCAACGAGCAGGCGGTGTGCGAGTTGCGCCGTCGCAAGCGTCGCAGCAACAAGCCGCTTGCCGTTATGGTGCGGGGCCTTGCCGACGCCGAGTGCCTGTGTCACATCGATGGCATTGAGCGCAATCTGCTGGCCGGCAGCGTTCGCCCCATCGTGCTATTGCGCCGCCGCGCGGCCGGCAACGACGCCTACGGCTCCCCCAATGCCCTCGAACTCGCGCCATCCGTCGCGCACGACTTGCCCGAGCTTGGTGTTATGCTCCCCTACACCCCGCTTCAACATCTGTTGCTTGCCGCGGCAGAAGCCTGCGGTATGCACGCGCTCGTCATGACCAGCGGAAACCTGAGCGAAGAGCCCATCGAGACCGATGACGATCTTGCCTGGGAGCGCCTCGTTGCCGCCGGCATCGCCGACGCGTTGCTCGGTAACGACCGCGCGATCCTCTCGCGCTATGACGATTCCGTGGTGCGCGTGGTTGACGGCACCGTTATGCCCGTGCGCCGCGCTCGCGGATATGCACCCCAGCCGCTACCGTTGCCGGCGCTCGACCGCGCTCCGTCCTGCGTGCTTGCCTGCGGGCCACAACAAAAGGCCACGATTGCGCTCACGCGTGAAGGGACGAACGGCAAGGCAACCTGTTTTGTGTCGCAACATATCGGCGATGTTGAAAACGGCGGGACCTTCGATGCCTGGAACGCCGCGCGCACGCGCTTGGAAGATCTCTTTGATTTGGCGCCCGCCGCCTTGGCCTGCGATGTACACCCCAGCTATCTATCGGGCCAGTGGGCGCGCGAGCAGGCGCGAAAATGCAATCTGCCGCTCGTCGAGGTGCAGCACCATCATGCGCATATCGCGAGCGTAATGGCCGAGGCCATCGCCGCGGGCCAGCTTACAACCGACGCGCGCGTCCTTGGCATCGCCTTTGACGGCACCGGCGCCGGCACCGATGGGACCATTTGGGGCGGCGAGTTTCTTGTTGCCAGCCTTGGCGGCTTTGAGCGCGCCGCGCATTTGCGCACCTGGGCGCTCCCCGGTGGGGCGGCCTCCGTGCGCGACGCCCGCCGCAACGCCTTTGCCCTGCTCAGTGGGCTCGGCCTGCTCGAGCACCCAGGTGCCGCTCGGCTTTTGGACAGCCTCGACGAGCAAACGCGCAGCGTGACAGCCACCATGATCGAGCGCGGCATCAACAGCCCGCGTACCAGCAGCATGGGGCGTCTCTTTGATGCCGCGGCAGCAATTCTGGGCATCTGCGACAAGGCAACCTACGAGGGCGAACCCGCCATCGAGCTTGAGGCTGCCGCCTGGCGCGCGCTCGACAACGAAATCGCCCATTTTCCCGACAACAACGCCGGCTATTTCGCATCTGGCCCATCGTGGCTGGACGGCCCCTATGTTCTGGACCAGAAAGCACTCTTTGAGGCACTTTTGGGAGGAATTGAAGCCGGAGCGCCCGCCGACAGGCTCGCACTCGATTTCCATGTCTCCGTCGCGCGCTCCTCGGCGCGCATCGCCAGCGATATCTGCGTGCACGAGGGCATCGACACCGTCGCGCTCTCGGGCGGCGTCTTCATGAACCGACTTCTGCTTCAGCTCCTCGCCCGCGAGCTCAAAAGCGCAGGCCTTACTGTCCTTGTCCCCCACACCGTACCCGTCAATGACGGCTGCATCGCCTACGGTCAGGCGGCAGTCGCAAGCGCTCGTCTTGCGCAGGTTGCATCGCAGTAGGCTGTTCGGCCAGCCCGCAAGCCGCCGTCTCACAGGTGTAGCGCGTTTGCCCGCAGCGCCCGCGAGCGCTACCATCAACTGATGGATTATTGAGCGCCCGTCCAGCGCAAAGCGTATAAAAGGGGAACAATATGTGCCTTGCCGTTCCCGGTAAAGTAGTCAAACGCGACGACGACCTCAAGGCCACCGTCGACATGATGGGCATCGAGCGCCCCGTGTCGCTGCGACTCGTGCCGACGGCGCAGGTTGGCGACTATATTCTCGTACACGCCGGCTTTGGCATCCAGATTGTCGACGAGCTGGAAGCACAGGAAACGCTCGAGCTTGTTAATGCCATGTCCGAGCTGGTCGAAGAAGACCAGCTGACCACCAACCCGGCGGAGGCTTACTAGTGGCGCCCGAGCAGCCGGCGCGCTCCGGTATCGATTTCTCGGCATTCCGCGATCCCAAGCTGGCTCGCGAGCTCATCGAGCGCATTCATGAGCTTGTCGGCGACCGCACCATCAACCTTATGGAAGTCTGCGGCACGCATACCGTGAGCATCGGGCGCTATGGCTTTCGCTCCATTATGCCGGCCGGGCTCAAGCTGCTGAGCGGCCCGGGCTGCCCCGTCTGCGTCACCGCCAACCGCGACATCGACCACGCAATCGCGCTCGCCAACATAGACGGCGCCATCATCACCACCTTTGGCGACATGATGCGCGTGCCCGGATCGTCCACCTCGCTCGCTGCACAAAAGGCGGCAGGGCGTGACATTCGCATTGTGTACTCCCCGCTCGATGCACTCGACATTGCCGAGCAAAACCCCGATCGCCCGGTTATTTTTATGGGCGTGGGCTTTGAGACCACAACGCCCACCATCGCCGCCGCCATCTTGGAGGCCGAAGCGCGCGGGCTTTTGAACTTCTCGGTCTATTGCGCCCACAAGACCACGCCGCCGGCGTTGCGCGCCATCGCTAACGATCCCGAGACCGCCATCGACGGCTTTATCCTGCCGGGACACGTCGCCACCATCACGGGCTTGGCGCCCTTTAGCTTTTTGGTCGACGAATTCAATACCCCGGGCGTGGTCACGGGATTTGAACCGGTCGATATCCTGCAGGGCATCTGCATGCTGGTCCAGATGGTTGTTGAGGGGCAACCCGCGATCGACAACGCCTACCGTCGCGGCGTCAATGCCGACGGCAATCCTGTGGCGCGCCAGCTGGTCGAGCAGGTATTTGAGCCGTGCGATACCACATGGCGCGGTCTGGGGCCGATTGCCGGCTCGGGTCTTTCCATCCGGCCCGAGTTCTCGCGCTTTGATGCCCACGTTCGCTTTGACGTGCCCGTTGAGCCGACGGTTGAGCCGCGCGGGTGCCGCTGCGGCGACGTGCTGCGCGGAGCCATTACGCCGAGCGACTGCCCGCTCTTTGGCCGCGCATGCACGCCCGAACATCCCGTCGGCCCGTGCATGGTGAGCTCCGAGGGCAGCTGCGCGGCGTACTACCGCTACCGTAACTAGCCCGGACGCACCCGCACGCTGGCACCACCCACGATTGGAGTTTTCGATATGTCCCATAGCGTTACCGATAGCACCGTCCTGCTGGGCCACGGCTCCGGCGGACAGATGATGAAGCGCATCATCGATGAGGTCTTTTTGGATGCCTTTGGGTCGCCCGAGCTGCTCGAAGGCAACGACGCCGGCGTCGCCGCGCTGCCCGCGAGCGGGCGCATCGCCATGTCGACCGACAGCTTTGTAGTCTCGCCGCAGTTCTTCCCCGGTGGCAACATCGGCCGCCTCGCCGTGTGCGGAACCGTCAACGACGTCGCGACCTCGGGCGCCAACGTGCGCTACCTATCGTGCGGCTTTATCCTCGAAGAGGGCTATCCCATGGATAAGCTCCACCAGATTGTGCAGACGATGGCCGAAACGGCGCACGAAGCGGGCGTGTCCATAATCACGGGCGACACTAAGGTGGTCGAGCGCGGCGGGGCCGACGGCGTCTATATCAATACCGCCGGCGTGGGCGAGGTACCCGCGGGCGTGGCGCTCAGCGGCGCAAACTGCCGGCCCGGCGACGTCATCCTGGTGTCGGGCACACTGGGTGACCACGGCATCGCCATCATGAGTCAGCGCGAGGGTCTGGCGTTTTCGAGCACCATCGAAAGCGACGCCGCGCCGCTCAACCACCTGATTGCCGATGTGCTTTCCGCAGCACCCGACACACGTTGCTTCCGCGACCCCACGCGCGGTGGCCTGGCGTCCACACTCAACGAGTTTGCACAGGCCAGCGGCGTTGCCATGGAGGTCGACGAGGATGCCGTGCCCGTGCGTCCCGACGTGCAGGCCGCCTGCGAGATGCTCGGCTACGATGTGCTGCAGGTGGCAAACGAGGGCAAGATGGTTGCCGTCGTGCCGGCCGAACAAGCCGATGCGGCGCTGGCCGCCATGCGCGCCGCCCGCTACGGCGAGAACGCCGCGATTATCGGCCGCGTGCTGCCACTTGGATCGGACGCTCGACCCGCCGTGCGCGTACGTACCGGCTGGGGCTCGACCCGCATCCTCGACATGCTCGTAGGAGAGCAGCTGCCGAGAATTTGCTAACGACAAAGGCTCAGGGCTATTAAAGATATTCAGATTCCAAACATGCCCGGCACGCATGCCCAGTATCATGGGGTGCGTTTTACAACTCAAGCGGCAGGAGCACCCATGGCAGCAGCTTTTTCCCATGTGATCTTTGACCTGGACGGCACCATTCTCAACACGCTCGAGGACCTGGCGGCCGCCGGCAACCATGCCTGCGAGGCGCACGGCTGGCCCACGTTTGCCGTTGACGAGTACCGCTACAAGGTGGGAAACGGCATGCTCAAGCTGGTTGAGCGCTTTATGCCCGCCGAGTACGCAGGCGACGGCCGCATGTTTGAGCAAACGCTTGCCGAGTTTAGGGCTTACTACGGCGAGCACAAGGAAGACCACACCGCTCCCTATGCCGGCACGATCGAGATGCTCGACCGCTTGCGCGCCGCGGGCGTTCAGCTTGCCGTGCTCACTAACAAGGACCACGTCTCGGCGGCTCCGCTTATCGAAAAGTATTTTGGTTCCGAGCGCTTTGCGCTGGTGCAGGGCCGTGTCGATGCGTTTCCGCCCAAGCCCGAAGCACCCGTCACGCTGCATGTGATGGAAGAGCTAGGCGCCGACCCGGCGACCACGCTCTACGTAGGCGATTCCAATGTCGATATCCTGACCGGCCACAACGCCGGCCTTAAGAGTGCGGGCGTCAGCTGGGGTTTCCGCGGCCGCGCAGAGCTGGAGGCCGCCAGCGCCGACTACGTGGTGGACACCCAGGCAGAGCTCGCGGCGCTGATCCTGGGCGAGTAACGAGCGACACTGCTTAACGCAGCTGCGACAATTCTTCCGCGCGGAAAGCGCATCCCGTTTTGGAGCTCCGGAATGGGATGCGCTTTCCGTTTGAGGCGCATCAGGGAAACCGCATCCCGTTTCAGAGCAATATTCCGGGTCGCACTTTCCGCAACCCACCCCATCCGGAAAATGCGACCCACTATTCGGGCAAAAACCGGGTCGCGGTTTCCAAAGCACTCGATGCAACGCTGGCACAAGGAGTGTCCCCAACTGCCGCCTGGTCATTTAAGAACGTCCCCAATGACTACAAGTGCCGCACCATGGCAACGACGCAGGTAGAGGATGGGCGGCGCGCAGCGTCAACTGGTTACGCGGTTCGTAGAACCGCGTAACCCCCTAGCTCAGCATTGCATCCATCATCTCGGAGTTGACGGAGTCGTCGGCAGACCACTCGCCGTCATCGTTGCAGGTGTACTTGAAGATAACCGTGGTCTTCCTGGGCTCGGTGGCCTTGGTCACATCGACCATAACCTGACCGGCCATCTTGTACAGCTCGTCATCGGAAGGAACCGTGTCAAGCGCGGCGACCTTCTCCTGATACTGGGTGGAGAAGTCCTCGACGATCTTGTTCATAGACTTGCAGGTGATAGAGACCTCGGCAGTCGCGACGCCCTTGTCCTCGTCGACCGTCACGTCGCCGATCTTGTAGTCAAAACCCTCGAGATAGGTCTTGGCATACTCCTTGGGATCGATACCCAGCTGCTCGAACTCGTCGCCCGAAGCCTCCTCCAGGCCAGAGAGGAAGTCGTCGCCACCGTTCTTGACCTCGTCAAACTGCGTCGTAAGATCCTCGGTGATGAGCTCCTCAACCGAAGGACCTCCACAGCCGGAAAGCACGACCACGCATGCAACCAAGACGGCCATGAGGGGCGCAAGCAGCAGCTTCTTTTTCATGTTGTTCCTCCCAATGAGCGGCACCGCGCTTCCCGGACGCGGAACACGTTGTAATAAGTAAGCCCATACTATCCACTTATGAACACCCTCGGCAACGCGAAGGCGCGGTCGGTTCGTTTTAGCGTCCGAACGGTTTGCAAGCCCGCCCAACGTACAATAAAACGCTTCCCCGCGATGCAATAAAAAAGGTGGCCGGAAAACCCGACCACCCTTGCACATCCTTTGGATGCCGCAGTTTACTTGCGGACGACCTTAACGATGGCGTCACCGGCGGCGACGGCGGACTCTGCCTCAACGGTGAGCTCGACGTCGGCAAACTCGGCGGTGTTGGACACGGCCACCACGACGCAGTCCTTATAACCAGCAGCGGCGATCTTGGCGCGGTCGATCTTGAGTATGGGCTGGCCGGCCTTCACAACGTCGTCGGCCTTGACGAAGCCCTCGAAGCCATCGCCGTTCATGTTGACGGTATCGACGCCAACGTGCACCAGAACCTCGATGCCGCTATCGGACTGCAGACCCACGGCGTGACCCATGGTGACGGTCACCTTACCGTCGCAGGGAGCGTAGACCAGATCGTCCTCGGGCCACACGGCGCAGCCCTTGCCCAGAACCTCGCCGCCAAAGACGGGATCGGGCACGTCAGCCATCTTGATGACCTTGCCCTTGACGGGCGAGCACAGCACGTCGGCGCCGGCAGAAGCAGAGATGGAGGCCGGAGCAGCGGCAGCCGCGGGCTCAGCCTTCTTCTTGAACATATCAAACAGACCCATACGTTTTCTCCTCTTGATTAAGCGCAACGTTGTGCGCATGCCTACGGTAATTATAGTGCCAAATGGTTCAAATGCTAAGGTGGGGACTCGAATCGCGAGCCCATCCCAAGGCTTTTCCCCAGTGGCACTCATCTTGTCGATTAAGCCAGACCCTCGGTGCCGTTGGACTTAATGATCTTCTGATATGCGAAGAAGCTGTCCTTGCGGCGGCGCTTGTAGGTACCGGTTCCGTCGTCGTACTTATCGACGTGGATGAAGCCGTAGCGCTTGCGCATCTCACCGGTGCCGGCGGACACCAGGTCGATGGGGCCCCACCAGGTGTAGGCAATCAGGTCGACGCCGTCGGCGATTGCCTCGCCCATGGCCTTGATGTGGCTGCGCAGATAGGCGATGCGGTACGGGTCGTGGATGGAGCCGTCCTCCTCGACCTCGTCGTAAGCGCCCATGCCGTTCTCGACCACCATCAGCGGAATCTCGTAGCGGGCGTAAATCTCGTTGAGGGCAATGCGCAGGCCCAGCGGATCGATCTGCCAGCCCCAGTCGGTGGACTCCAGATAGGGATTCTTGCCGCCAAAGGTCATGTTGCCCTCGGTCATCTCATGGTCCTTGTGGGTGCCCACGGTGCCGGACATGTAGTAGCTAAAGGTGTAGAAATCAACCTTGCCGTCGGCGATATCCTGCAGGTCGCCGTCCTCCATCACGAGCTCAACATCGTTCTCGGCCCAGAAGCGCTTGGCATAGAACGGGTACTTGCCGCGCACCTGCACGTCGGAGCAGTACCAGTTCATGGTATTCATCTCCTGCTGCGTGGCGAACACGTCGGCCGGATCGCACGTGGCGGCATAGGAAAGGATGAAGCAGTCCATGTTGCCCATCTTAAACTGCGGGTAATGCTCGTGGGCATAGCGCACGACGCGGCCGCCGGCGACAAACTGGTGATGCAGCGCCTGCATACGAGCCTGCGGCGTAGTGTGGACCGCCGACGCCGGACCCTCAAAGCCCTGAATCATGCTGGTCTCAAAGAGGTTGCCAATGTCCTGAGTACCGCAGTTGATCTCGTTGAAGGTGAGCCAGAACTTAACCTTGTCCTGATAGCGGTCGAAGACGGTCTGGCAGTACTTCTCAAAGAAGCCGATGAGCTCGCGGCTCGCCCAGCCGTTGTATTTCTCGACCAGGTGATAGGGCATCTCGTAGTGCGAGAGGGTCACGAGCGGCTCGATATTGTGGGCACGCAGGCAGTCGAAAACGCGGTCGTAGAAGGCGAGGCCGGCCTCGTTGGGCTCGGCGTCATCGCCGTTGGGGAAGATGCGGCTCCAGGAGATGGACATGCGGAACATGTTGAAGCCCATCTCGGCGAACAGCGCGATGTCCTCCTCGTAGTGATGGTAGAAATCGATGCCGTCATGGTTGGGGTAGAAACGGTCGGGGTCGATGTCGATCGTAATCTGGCGCGGCTCCTTGTAGCTGCCGCCCAGGAAGTGGTCGTCGACGGAAGGACCGCGGCCGTCCACGTTCCAAGCGCCCTCAAACTGGTTGGCGGCGGTGGCGCCACCCCAATAGAAGCCCTCGGGGAACTTGATGTTTGCCATGAGCATCTCCTTTGCATCGCGGGTCGATAAGCCGAGTATCGCCCACGCGCGGGACGGGCAGAAGCGGGCGCGCCAAACCTGACACTTCTTTTCGCGCCCACGGACCGCCGCCGCCCCGTCCCTGACACTTCCTGATACCGACCGAAACGTGCCAAAATAAGCCTGTCCCCTTTTAGCCGATTTAGCGAGTGCGGGAGTTCGCATGGATATCAAACGCAAGATCACCGAGGCGCAGGGCCTCACCCCCACCGAGCAACAACTCGGCATTGCAGCCCTTACCATCGGCGAGGACGTCCGCGGGCTTTCTATTAAGGAATTTGCCGCGCGCACCAACGTTTCTGTTGCGAGCGTGCACCGTTTTTGCAAAAAGCTCGGCCTCGAGGGATTCAAAGATCTCAAGGTCGAGCTCATCCGCCTGGCGACCGAGGCAGGAAACCGCCGCGACGTGGACATCAACTTTCCCTTCGACGCTACGTCCACCCCTGCGCAGGTCATGGAGCGCATGGAGGGGCTCTACCAGACCACGCTGGCCGAAACACAGGAGCTGCTCGACCCCATGCAGCTTGACCACGCCGCCAAGCTCATCGCGAACGCCCGACAGGTCGACATCTACACGGGCTCGCACAACCTCTATCCAGCGGGAATGTTCCGCGACCGCCTGCTCTCCGCCGGTAAAAGCGCAACGTGCCACAACGGTGTCGAGGCCCAGGTGCGAACGGCACTCGCCTCGGGTCCCGACCATGCGGCAATCGTCATCTCCTACAGCGGCCTTGCCCCCAACCTCAAGGACATCTTGCCGATCCTCAGCAGTCGGCATGTCCCGGTCATCGTCATCGGCACGCCTTATTGCGCTCGCATTCACCCCGGCTTTGCCGCCTACCTTACGGTGAGTGACCACGAGAGCATGACGCATCGCATCACACAGTTCGCCAGCCACATCGCCGTGCAATACGTGCTCGATTCGCTCTACAGCAGCTACTTCGCCAAAGATTACGACCGCTGCTCCGAATTCCTAGAGCGTTCATTCCCCTACACCCGCCTACCCGGGCTCAAGTAGCGACGAGCGTGGATTTTTGGACGCCTATCTAACGAGCGTGGATAATCTCCCACTTTGAGCCTACACGGGGGCCAAAAACGGGAGATTATCCACGCTCGTGTTGAATGATCCGTTTTCCTCTGCGCCCGAGGGACCACTCGACCACCTTGCACCAAAGCAATAACGACTTCTCGTCATTAGATCATTCAAATCGAATCTAATAACTATTTTCGCCATAAACTCGTTATTAGAATTGATATGATTAGCCTAATAACGAGTTTCCGGCACTAAAGATATGGAGGGCGCGATGCAAATCGAGGAGAACGGCCAGGGAACGCTCCGCAATAATCTATCGGGGAAATTGGCTTACTATTCGTTTTTGCCAACGCCCTTGCAATCATTGAGGCAGCTAAACCTCACTGAGGAAACCTATCGCACGCTTTCCACATGCTCACGAAAGCTTGGAGAGCTTGAAGGCATGCTCTACTTTGTTCCCAACGCCGACATGTATCTGACAATGTATGTGCGCAAAGAAGCACTCCTTTCTTCGCAAATTGAGGGAACCCAGTGCACGTTTGACGACCTACTTAGTCCATCGCAAACCCAACTCCATCATAAAGATGTCGCAGATGTCGTGAATTATGTCCGTGCTGTCGACCGCGGCGTAGAACTGCTCAAAAAGATGCCCTTGTGTACGAGACTTCTCAGGCAGGTTCATGCGGTCCTGCTGGACGGAGTGCGCGGAACGGAGAAGAATCCAGGCGAGCTGCGCTCCTCACAAAACTGGATTGGCCCCTCAGGCTGCACCATTGCAACTGCATCGTTCGTCCCCCCAAACATTGAAGATTTGAGCAACACGCTCCAGGACCTCGAACGATTTATCAATGAGCCTCAAGTCGAAATGGATCCGATCGTGCGGGCGGCGCTCGTCCATTACCAATTTGAAACTGCCCATCCATTCCTAGACGGAAACGGTCGCCTGGGCAGGCTTCTCATTACACTTATGCTCATCAATGATGGCGTTCTTCATTCTTGCTTGTTCTATCCATCGTTCCAGTTCAAGAAAAATCGAAGCGAGTACTACCGACAACTCACATCCGTAAGGGAACGAGGAACTTACGAGGAATGGATAGAGTTTTTCTGCGCCAGTCTTCTTGAGAGCGCGAAGGACTCGGTAGGGTCTTTAAAGAGTCTTGTTGATCTCCATAACCGTTCGACGGCAGCCATTACCGAAAATCTCGGAAGGACTGTCGCAAACGGACAAAGGCTGCTGAGCCTTCTTGAAGAGCATCCCATCCTCGACACCGCATTTATCGCTGCCCGACTCGATATCGGTAGGAGTACCGCGAGCTCGCTCGTCAAATCATTTGAAGAATTGGGTATCCTCCGTCCGCTCGACGAGTCAAGACAGAGATACCGACAGTACGGGTATGAAGAGTATCTTTCGATTCTCAGGGAAGACGCTGAGCCGATTAGGTAGGCACCGCAGCCCAGCCAAATTAAAACGAGCGTGGATTTTTGGACGCTTATCTAACGAGCGTGGATAATCTCCCATTTCGAGCCCGCACAGGTCAAAAACGGAAGATTATCCACTCTCATTTTGCGGGTAGTCGTTGGGAGTGTCCCAAGGTGCCGGCAGAAAAGGAACGTCCCCAAGTGCCGGCCCGACAACGCCGATGTTTTGGCGTAGACAGACACTATGACCCAATCCGAGGGCGCTAAAAAGACAGGAGCCCCCGCTCGTGACCGCGGGTCGGGGCTGCGACAATGATG
>CAUASQ010000023.1 GCA_958431945.1 uncultured Collinsella sp.
CGCATGGTGCTGGCCGATAGTACGGTCGATTTGTACTCCGCATGGCACGGCGATCGTATCGATCACGATAACGTTGCAGACGGTATTAAGGGCAAGTCGGCGGACAACAACGACGAGACCGGCAAGAAGGTCGATATCTCCGATGTTGCCGGTGAGCATGTGCAGATCGATTCGTATCTGAGTTACCCGCTTGGCGGCTCGAATCCTTCGGTGACTCCAAGTGAGATGTGCAAGATCATGGGCGAAAAGCTTCCCAAGGCGTTCGGGGGTAGCAATGCCGATGCGATGGGTCTGTTTGTGACGCCGGCAAGTCAGTACAACAAGCTGCGCCAGATGATGGGCGAGGAGCCGGTGCACATCGGTCACGACCAGTATCTGCTCACGTGTGATATGGGCGGCGAGCTGGTCGACCTGTACACCAAGTATATGGCTGGCGGCCATGCCCTTACCTTGGGCGGGCATACGCTCAAGCCCGCAGCCGATAAGTCGGACGAAGATACGGCGGCCATCGCCAACTCGGCGATGGGTAGTAATCCGGGCACCGTCGTCGTTGCCGACGAGCTGTTGTCCCAACTTAATCTGCAGCCGTATTCCAGTAGCCTGCTCGTTAACTACAAACAGGGGATGGATACAACCGAGGCAGACGAGAGCATTAAATACACTGTGCTCGACAATCTGCTCGTTGACGGCAAGGAGTCGGGGTCGTGGGGAACCTTCATCACACGCTCCGAGATGTACACGCAGGCAGCGCAAATGAACGGTCTTATTAGCTACCTAACCATCTACATCGGCTTTGTATTGGTCGTTGCATGCGCGGCGATACTGTCGATCCAGCAGCTCTCCAATGTGGCCGACGGCAGCCGCAGCTATCGTGTACTGGCACAGATCGGCTGCGACGACCGCCAGATTCGCCATTCGGTGATGGCGCAGCAAGCGGTATTCTATTTGTTCCCGCTGGCAGTGGGGCTGGCTCACTCCTGTGTGGCGCTCAAGGTGATCATCGAGCTGGTGAGCACGTTCGGCAACATGAGCATAGGCGGCACCGTGGGCCTCACCTGCGCGATCTTCCTGGCAGCATACGGCGGCTACTTCCTGGTGACGTACCTCATGAGCGCTGGCATGGTGCGAGCCGCCATCGCCACCCGTTATAGCGAATAACTCGTTCAGCTCGGAATTATCGTAAGTTGAGCATAAGTCAGCGAAAGCGCCCCTAGGTGAGCAAGGTGACGTGAAAGAGGAGGGAAGCGTACTTTTGGTACGCGACCGACGATTGAACGTCAGATTGCCGCCTAGGGGCGCTTGCAGCGTCGAGCCGTTACGCGGTTTGGTAAAACCGCGTAACCTCAACATTTCCAAAAATGCAGGATGAGCGTGGTGCGGTTTTGCTGCTCGGTTTTGACCAGGATGTTGTGGATGTGGGTCTTGACGGTGCCCACGGCAAGGAATAGCTCGTCAGCGATCTCTTGGTTCGACTTGCCCAGCACAACCAAGCGCATGACTTCGGTCTCGCGGTTGGAGAGCTTGTAAGCGTTGCGATAGAAGGGCATCTGCTCTTCGATATGCCGGTCAAGATCGCTGACGTTCTTTTCCTCGGGCGCCTCCTGCATGCGGATTGAAAGCACGTGGTAGGAGTAGATAATCAGCAGAATCGCAAAGTAGCACGCAAAGAAGTTCTCGCTGAAGTTGCGCTCGGATAGATACAGCTGCAGCCAAGAGGGCGCCAGACTCATGGGGACAATCAGAATGTTGTAGAAGTCCTCGGCAACGATGCAACCGACCAGAATAGCGCCGATAATCAGGTGCTTTCGTTGGTTGTTAACGCGTGCCTTCAGCTCAACTTTTGTACTCTTATGAGCCGTCCAAAAGATATACAGTCCCACAAAGACAAGGAATACCTGACGCATCGTGTAGTAGAGCCACTGATGCATGGGGCCGGAGGGGACAGCGACGATAATCAGCGACTCGCACAGCAAAAACGTCAAGACGGGGATAGCGAACTGCTTTTTAGAATGTTTGTCGAGCAGGTCCATGGCAATCAGCCAAATAAAAGCCTGCGAAGCGGTCGCCACAAGGGTCCGCATTACAGGCATGGTAATTGAGTAATAGTCGCTGGCCGGAAAACTCTGGTTTTGCAATGTGTATTCAAAAAAGAAGATCTCGGTCATCTCGACGGCATAGCAGATAAATACGCCGCTGCCATAGATAAAGAAGCGTCGACGAGACGAGGCATAGGCGGCAAGCGAAAGCACTGCCGTCACAATACAGATTACGAGTATTGCTAGGGTATAGAAGAACATCAGAGTGTTCATCTGTCACCGTCCCATCTCATTTAATCTATGGCCGAATCCTGTATATCCTGTGGGGTATAGACGTCTCGACCCTTCGTTCCATTGCAGATTAGACGCCGAGATACAGGATAGCTGTATACCGTTCGCGGTTCTAGATAGTAAACCCCCTGTAAACTCTTGACCTGCGGTTTTATATTGGATTAGAGAGGGTGTAACTCCGTGAACGGTCTTTAATCCCGAATAAACTAGGTAAAAATTGCATACGGGTGAATGATAGTCTTGTCAACACGAGGCGTGATGTTCGAGCGCCTCATAGTAATAGTCGGCAAGACCGACGGAAAGGAAATCGACATGGCACTGCCTAAGGATTTCATCGACACCAACGAGTTCACCAAAGAGCAGATCCTGGCTATCGAGGATCTTGGCCTGGCAATGAAGAAGGCCATCAAGGGTGACGGTTATTATCCGCACCTGCTCCGCAACAAGAGCCTTGGCATGATCTTCCAGCAGGTCTCCACCCGCACTCGTCTTTCCTTCGAGACCGCTATGACCGACCTTGGCGGCCATGCTCAGTTCTATGGCCCTGGCACCATCCAGCTCGGCGGTCACGAGTCCCTGGGCGACACCGCTCGCGTCATGGGCTCCCTGCTCGACATCATGATGGCCCGTGTTGACCGTCACAAGGACGTCGTAGGCCTCGCCGAGGGCTCCGCTGTGCCCGTCATCAACGGCATGTCCGAGTTCAACCATCCCACGCAGGAGATGGGCGACCTCATGACCATGCTCGAGAACCTCCCCGAGGGCAAGAAGATCGAGGACTGCACCCTGGCCTTCGTCGGCGACGCCACCCAGGTCTGCGTCTCCCTCATGTTCATCGCCTCCAAGGTTGGCATGAAGTTTGTCCAGTTTGGACCTAAGGGCCACCAGATCCCCGACGGCGGCCTGCACGTCGGCACCGTCGAGGAGCGCGCCGAGTTCGGCAAGCAGATGATGGCCATCGCCGAGGAGAACTGCAAGGTCTCCGGCGGCTCGGTTGTCATCTCCGACGACATCGAGTGCATCAAGGGCGCCGACTTCATCTACACCGACGTGTGGTATGGCCTGTACGACGAGGAGGTCTCGGGCGAGAACTACATGGACGTGTTCTATCCCAAGTATCAGGTCACCATGGACATGATGAACTTCGCCGGCCCCAACTCCAAGTTCATGCACTGCCTGCCGGCCACCCGCAACGAGGAGGTCGTCGACGAGGTCATGGACGATCCCGAGCGCTCCCTGTGCTGGGTCGAGGCCGAGAACCGCAAGCACTCCATCCGTGCTCTCCTTGCCGCTCTGGGCAAGCGCACCCCGCTCAACGACGAGGGCGTCGAGTACTCCGCCAAGGCCGAGCTCCACTCCGCTCTCGAGGCTCTCGAGCAGCTCTAAGCCTCAAGGCTGCTAAACGCACGTTTGCGGGCGGCGGATGCTCGTCTCCTGTCGCCCGCTCACCGAGGCCCAAGCAATTGCCTTAGTCCTTGGGGTCTCGGAACTGTCCAAGACTGAGCGAAGGAGCTCATCATGAGCGACGGAAAGAAAAAGCTTTCCTTCTTGACGGTCATCTCGACCATCATCTGCGTCGTCTTCGTTTGCGAGGCCGCCGCACCTGCTGCTGCCATTGGCAACCAGCAGTTCTTCTGGTGGATCTTCCTGATCCTGACCTTCCTGCTCCCTTACGGCATGGTTGTCGCCGAGCTCGGCACCACCTATGACGGCGAGGGCGGCATTTACGACTGGGTGCGCGATGGCCTGGGCGACAAGTGGGGCGCCCGCATTTCGTACTACTACTGGGTTAACTACCCGCTGTGGATCGCCTCGCTGGCCACCATGTTCCCCGATATTCTGGGCATGGTCTTTGGCGTCGAGTTCAATCTGATCGCCAAGATGGGTATCGATCTTGCCTTTGTGTGGATCGTCTACCTCATGGGCCGCTCCAAGGCGGCTGACTCCGAGTGGGTCCTTAACGGTGGCGCCATCATCAAGGTCGCCGTTGCCGTTATCGTCGGCGCTCTGGGCATTTGGTATGCCATGGAGAACGGTTTTGCGAACGACATGTCCGCTACCACGTTCCTGCCCGAGCTCACCAACACCAACGCTCTCGGCTACCTGTCGATCATCATCTTTAACTTCATGGGATTCGAGGTCATCTGCACCATGACCAATGACATGGCCGATCCCGCTCGCGATATCCCTAAGGCCATCATCGTCGGTGGCCTGTCCATCGCCGTGATCTACCTGTTCGCTGGCTTTGGCATCGGCGCTGCGGTGCCGGCCGATTCCATCGACCCCGACTACGGCATGATCGTCGCAGTCCAGACCATGGTGGGCGACTCCATGATCTTTAAGGTCATCTGCATCGCCTTCCTGATCACCCTGTTCGCCAACATGGCCGCCTGGTCCTTCGGCGTTAACTCCGTCGCTCGCTACGCTGCCGAGCACGGCAACATGCCCAAGGTCTTCGCCTCGATGATCTCGGATGACGATATGCCCAACGGCGCCAACCTGGTCAACGCCATCGTTGCCTCCCTGGTGCTGTGCCTGCAGCTGGTTCCCATCGACGCCATCTCCAACGGTGTCTTCTGGATGCTCTTCGGCACCTCCGTCGTCTTCCTGCTGCTGACCTACATCCCGATGTTCCCGGCGTTCCTCAACCTTCGCAAGAACGACCCCGACCGCGAGCGCATCTTCACGTTCCCGTTCAAGGGCGCCATGATGAAGGTCATGCTGGCCATCCCCTGCATCGAGCTGGTCCTGGCCGTCGTCGCAACCCTGGTTCCGTTCTCCGCCGCCGAAATTGGCGACAAGCTCCCGATGATCGTCATCTTCATCGTGCTCGTGCTCATCGGCGAGGTCGTCCGCGTCGTCAGCGCTAAGGGCCGCAAGGAAGAGTACAAGGGTCTGACCCCTGAGCTCGCAGCCCAGCGTCTCGCTGAGGAGGCCGCCGAGGCCGAGGAGGACTAGAGCACCCGGTTCTGGGGCTCCAACCCTCCTCGCGTACCAACGTGCGCTTCATCGGGCTTGTCGCTCCCGACTCCGAGCACTCTAGCCTCTTCGGAGGCGTGCCCAAGCGACAGGTTTGCTAACCATTCCCCGGGGTGGGTGTGAGCGATAGCTCCGGTAACCACCGCCCACCCCAATCTCTCTTCCGTATCCTTCGTGCGTTTTGTCTCCGCGCACTAGGTTACGTCGTCGCTTGCCGGTGCGATTCCGTGAAAACCGGCACCGGGCGCCCCGACCTTTGCCGGGGAACGGGCGCCTACCATCTCTTGGTTTTAGGCTGCGGGTAACCCGCCCGCAGCAAGCGATCGTTCGATTTGGAGGAAATCTTATGCGTACGATCACCGAGTCCGAGTCCACCCCCAAGGCCGACGGCTTCTTTATGCCCGCCGAGTTCGCCCCGCAGGATCGCGTGTGGATGGGCTGGCCCCACCGCACCGACACCTGGGCCCACGGCGCCAAGCCGGCCCAGAAGCAGTATGCCGCCATCGCCCGCGCCATCGCCGAGTTCACCCCGGTCTATATGTGCGCCAACCAGGTCGACTATGCCAACTGCAAGGCCGTCTTTGAGAACGACGAGAACGTCACCGTTATCGAGATGACCACCGACGACGCTTGGTTCCGCGACACCGCCGCCACCTACGTCATCAACGGCAAGGGCGAGAAGCGCGCCAACCACTGGCACTTCAACGCCTACGGCGGTCTCGTCGACGGCCTCTATTTCCCGTGGGACAAGGACGAGCAGATCGCCCTCAAGATGACCGAGCTCTCCGGCTGCCGCCGCTATCGTCCCGACGACATGATCCTCGAGGGCGGCTCCATCACCGTCGACGGCGAGGGCACCCTTGTCGTGACCGACCAGTGCCTGCTTTCCCCGGGCCGCACCTGCTCTGCGGTGCTCGAGGAGGAAGAGGATCCCGAGTCCATCTGGCCCAAGTTCAAGAAGAAGTTTGAGCCCTGGAGCGAGGAGCTTCGCGCCTACATGGACGAGCACCTCAAGGATTACCTGGGTGTCGAGAAGGTCATCTGGGTCAAGGAGGGCATCGACCCCGAGGAGACCAACGGCCACATCGATGACGTCGCCACGTTCATCGCCCCGGGCGTCATGGCCTGCATCTGGACCGACGATCCCGAGTATCCGTTCTACGAGCAGTGCCACGCTGCCTACGAGACCCTCTCCAACGCCGTTGACGCCAAGGGCCGCAAGATGAAGGTCTACAAGCTCTGCATGCCCGTGAACCCGCTGTTCATGGACCAGGCTTCCTGCGACACCATCGACGCCGACGAGAATGCCGAGCCGCGCGTCCCCGACGAGCCGCTGATCGCCTCTTACATGAACTACCTGGTCACCAACCACGGCGTTATCGTCCCGCAGTACGGCGACGAGAACGACCAGCTGGCCGTTGACACGCTCCAGAAGATCTACGACGAGGTCTGGGGTGAGGGCGTCTACAAGTGCGTCGGCGTTCAGTCCGAGCAGGTCGTCTTCGGCGGCGGCAACATCCACTGCATCACGCAGCAGGAGCCGTCCGCGTAATTGTCTGTCTTCCCGAGGCACGGCACCTTGCCCTTCAATCGTCGGGCATGACCCTTAAGGTCTATGCCCTCCTCTTTCAGGGCAATCTGCCGCACCTCGGAAACCCAGCCGGTCAAGCGGACCGACGTAGCTAGTTACCGCATTAGTCATTGGTGCCAACCTTGGCAACAATGCAGGTCGAAAAAACGTCAGCGAAAACCCGCCAGAGCGAGCAAGGTGCCTTGAAACGAGGCGGCATTGATCTTTTGATCATGCCGCCGAAGTTGAAAGGCAGATTGCCGCCCTGGCGGGTTTGCAGCGTCGAGCCGTTACGCGGTTTGGTAAAACCGCGTAACTAAATACGTTCCGCGATCTCGTGGATGAGGTAGTCGGTCTTTTCCCAGCCTAGGCACGGGTCGGTGATCGACTTACCAAAGACACCGCCATCGACCGGCTGGTTGCCGTCCTCAAGGTAAGACTCGATCATAAAGCCCTTGACCAGCTTGGAGATGGACTCGTTGCGGCGGCAGCTGTCGAGCACCTCCTTGCAAATGCGATACTGCTCCAACGGACGCTTGCCCGAGTTGTCGTGGTTGCAGTCGATGACCGCTGCCGGATTGGCATAGCCGGCGTGCTCGGTATAGCGCTCGGCCAGACGCTCGAGGTGCTCGTAGTGGTAGTTGGGGTAGGTGCGACCGTCGAGACCAATGTAGCCACGCATGACGGCGTGTGCGAGTGGGTTGCCGTCGCACTCAACCTCCCAGTTGCGGAAGATAAAGCTCTGGTGTGCCTGCGCGGCGTAAATGGAGTTGAGCATGACGGTGGTGGAACCGGCAGTGGGATTCTTCATGCCGACGGGTACCGAAATGCCGCTCGACACCAGGCGATGCTCCTGGTTTTCGACCGAGCGCGCGCCGACGGCAACGTAGCTCAGCAGGTCAACGAGGTATTGGTAGTTGGACGGATAGAGCATCTCGTCGGCGGTGAAGAAGCCCGTTTCCTCAATAACGCGCAGGTGCATATGGCGGATAGCCTTGACGCCCTCGAGCAGGTCGTCGGGAGCCTCGGGGTTGGGGTTGTGCAGAAGACCCTTGTAGCCGGTGCCCTTGGTGCGCGGCTTATTGGTGTAGACGCGCGGAATGATGATGAGCTTGTCCTTGACCTCTTCGGCGGTCTTGGCCAGTCGGTTCATATACTCGAGCACCGAATCCTCGCGGTCGGCAGAGCACGGGCCGATGATGAGCACCTTACGTGCGTCCTCGCCGGTAAAGACTTTGGCGACCTCGGCGTCAAATGCCTGCTTTTTGGCGGTAAGCTCGGCAGAAAGTGGCATTTCCTCGCGGATCTCCATGGGGATCGGCAGCCTGCGTTTGAATTCCATGGCCATGCGGGGCCTCCTCAATCTATAGAAAGAGCAAAAAGCGTATTGTCGAATGCACGGCATTATCCGCTGTCGCACGCTAAAGTGCAAGCCCTCGTCACCCCAAAACCTGCCAAAAAGGGACAGGTTTATTTTGGCAGGTTTTATCTGGGTAAACGTTGGCGAATGCCGGGAGGGAGCGGCGCCGCGCGGGACCCTAAGGCTGTTGTCAGTTCCCCAGGAAATACCATGTGGGCAAAAAATGCCAAATATGAGTACGGTTGCTATCTTAGTAGCATATTGCCTTCGCAAAATAATAGACATAACAGCAAAATATGTTTATTAACGCAAACACATATAAGTCCGCTATAGGGCTGTTTGATCAATTTAGGGACGCGTGTAAGCCGTGAAAACGGCATTTGGGGCTGTTTTGGCTGTTACTAAAAAGGTAACAGTACTCATATTTGCCCTTTTTTGCCCACGGGGCCTCGAAGGGGCTGCCAATCAGGTTCCAGGGGAGGTGGTTCGAGGGCCGCAGAGCAAAAAAACGGGGGCGCAGGTTGTCCTGCGCCCCCGTTTTCTGGGCATTGCGGTTGTTTGCCGCCGGTTGTTACGCCGCCTCGTCGAACTGCGAGTTGTACAGGTCGGCGTAGAAGCCGCCTTGGGCGAGTAACTCGTCGTGCGTGCCCTTCTCGACGATGTCGCCGTCGCGAATTACCAAGATCACGTCGGCGTTGCGGATCGTGGACAGGCGGTGCGCGATGACAAAGCTGGTACGGCCCTGCATCAGCGCATCCATGGCGCGCTGAATAAGCTCCTCGGTGCGGGTGTCGACGTTGGAAGTCGCCTCGTCCAGAATCAGCGCCGGGCGGTCGGCCAAAATGGCACGGGCGATGGTCACGAGCTGGCGCTGACCCTGCGACAGGTTAGTGCCCTCCTCGTTAATCATAAAGTCATAACCGCCGGCAAGCGTATGGATAAAGTGGTCGCAACGTGCGGCGCGCGCGGCGGCTTCGACCTCGGCATCGCTCGCATCGGGGCGTCCGTAGCGGATGTTCTCGCGGATGGTGCCGTTAAACAGCCAGGTATCCTGCAGCACCATGGCAAACTCGCCGCGCAGCGCCGCGCGGTCCCAGTCGCGCACGTCGACGCCCTCGACACGCAGCGAACCGCCGTCCACATCGTAGAAGCGCTGCAGCAGCTTGATGAGCGTGGTCTTGCCGGCGCCGGTGGGGCCGACGATGGCGATGGTCTGGCCGGGCTGCGCCTCGCAGCTAAAGTCGTGGATGATGGTCTTGTCGGGCGTATAGCCAAACTTGACGTGATCAAACTCCACATGGCCGGGGCGCTTTTCGGGAATCTGCGCGTCGGCTTTCTGCTCCTCCTCGGGCGCGGCCAGGAACTCAAAGACGCGCTCGGTGGCGGCTGCCATCGACTGCATCGTGTTGCTCACGTTGCCCAGCTGCTGCACGGGTTGCGTAAAGTTGCGAACGTACTGGATAAAGCTTTGGATGTCGCCGGGCGTGGCATTGCCGGTCAGCGCGAGCTGCGCGCCCACCACGACGACGCCCACGTAGCCCATGTTGCCCACCAAACTCATGAGCGGCATCATCAGGCCCGACAGGAACTGCGAGCGCCAGCCACTAATAAAGAGGCGGTCGTTTTGACGGTCGAACTCCTCGATTGAGGCCTCGGCGCGGTCGAACACTTGAATGACGTTCTGGCCGGCAAAGTCCTCCTCGATGATGCCGTTGACGGCGCCCAGGACTTGCTGTTGCTCGCGGAAGTACGGCTGCGAGAAGTGAATCATCACGGTCAGGATAATCGCGGCGGCCGGCAGCGTGAGCACGGTGACGCCGGTAAGCGGCAGGCTGATCGAAAGCATCATGACGAGCACGCCGATAATCTGCGTCACCGACGTGATGAGCTGCGTCACGCTCTGGTTGAGCGACTGGCCCAGCGTATCGACGTCGTTGGTGATGCGGCTGAGCACATCGCCCTTGCTGTGGCCGTTGAAGTAACTCATCGGAACGACAGCGATCTTGGCGGCGATCTCCTTGCGCATGCGATAGCAGATCTTTTGCGTGACGCCGGTCATGAGCCAGCCTTGGATCAGGCTGCAGACAGAGCTCGCCAGATACAGACAGAGCAAAAAGCCGAGCGTCTTGGCGATCCAGACAAAGTCGACATCGCCGGTGCCGTTGACCTTGGCAACCAAGCCCTCGAACAGTTTGGTGGTAACCTGGCCGAGCACCTTGGGCCCCACAATGTTAAAGATGACCGAGCACACGGCAAAGGCGACGGCGGCAAACACGGCAATCTTGTGCTGGCCGATATAGCCGAGCAGCTGCCTCATGGTGCCCTTAAAGTCCTTGGCCTTTTCGCCACGGCGCATGCCACCCATGCGGCCCATGGGACCACGCTGGCGGGTGGGCTTGGGAATCTGAGTCTTGGTCTCGTCTGCCATTAGCGCTCGCCTCCTTCCATGACGGCTGCAATTTCTTCTTGGGTAAGCCCCAGCTCCTCGGCGGAAAGCTGCGACTGTGCGATCTCTAGGTACGCCGGGCAGCTGCGCAGTAGCTCCTCGTGTGTGCCGGTGCCCACTACGTGGCCGTCGTCGAGCACGATGATCTGGTCGGCGTGCATGATGGTCGCGATGCGCTGGGCCACGACCACGAGTGCGGCGTCGGTGACGTTTTTGGCAAGCTCTTCGCGCAGGCGCGCGTCGGTCTTGTAGTCGAGGGCACTAAACGAGTCATCGAAAACCACAACCTCGGGCTTTTTGGCCAATGCGCGGGCGATGGCCAAGCGCTGGCGCTGACCACCCGAGACATTGGAGCCACCCTGGCTGATGGGGGAGTCGTAGCCGCCCTCGCGCTCGGCGATAAAGTCCTCGGCCTGTGAGATGCGCGCGGCTTGGCGCATGTCATCATCGCTTACCATGTCGCCGGCAAACTTAAGGTTGCTCTCGACAGTGCCCGAGAACAGGCGACCCTGCTGCGGGATGTAACCAATGCGGCGGCGCAGCTCGGAAAGGGTCATGTCGCGCACGTCGATGCCGTCGAGCGAAATGCTGCCGCCCGTGACGTCGTACAAGCGTGGAATCAGCTGCACGAGCGTGGACTTGCCCGAGCCCGTGGAGCCAATGATGCCGAGCATCTGACCGGCATGCGTGGTGAAGTTCACGCCGCTGATGACATCGGCGCGGGCATCGGGGTACTGGAAGCTCACGTCGCGGAAGGTGAGCTCACCGCGCGGCGCGCTGGCTGCGGGCAGTTTGGGCGAGGCAGGGTCGTTGATGCTCGTGGGGCAGGTGATGACCTCATCTACGCGCTCGGCTGCGACCTCGGCACGGGGCAGGATGACCGAAACCATGGTGAGGATCATAAACGCCATGACGATCTGCATAGTGTAGGAGATGAACGCCATCATGTTGCCGACCTGCATCACGCCGTCGGACACGCCCTGCGCGCCAAACCAGACGATAAGCACGGTGATGCAGTTCATGACGAGCATCATGAGCGGCATCATGAAGCTCATGGCGCGGTTGGTGTAGAGCTGCGTGGTCATCAGGTCGAACGAAGCCTTGTCAAAACGCTCGAGCTCATGCTCCTCACGGTTGAACGAGCGGATGGGCATAAGGCCGTCGAGCAGCTCGCGGGCGGTAAGGTTCACGCGGTCCACAAAGCTCTGCATCTTTTTGAACTTGGGCATGGTGAGGCCCATGAGCACGCCGACAACGGCCGAAACCGCGATGATGGCCACGGCGATGGTCCACTCCAGGCCGGTGTGGTTGGCCAGGACGCGCATGACGGCGACGATGCCCATGACGGGGGCCATCAGGCACATGCGGATAAACAGGGTTGCGGCCATCTGAATCTGCTGAATGTCGTTGGTGCAGCGGGTGATGAGCGAGGCCTGGCTAAACTTGCCCACCTCGGCCGGCGAGAAGTGCATAACCTTGTTGAAGGTCTCGCGGCGCAGGTCGCGGGCGATGGAGCAGGCGGTGCGCGAAGCCACGGCACCGGTCAGGATGGTGGCGACGAGCGACACCAGGCACAGACCAAACATCGTGGTCGCCATGCGGCCCAGGTAGGCGTTCTGCACGTCGGCGGGGTCGATGCCCTGCGCCCTGTACTCGTCTTGCACATAGCTCGCGGCGCGTTGGGTCACGATGGAGCCCGACATGGAGCCCATTTTGTCCGCCATTTGGTTGGCGCCCTCGATGAGCTTACCCTGGTCGATTAGGTCGCCTTCAACGCCCAGGCGCAGGCTCTTCATAGTGATCTTACCGCCGTCGGCATCAATCTGCTTTTGCATGTTCTGCGCCGCCGCGGCCTTCTGCTGCATCTCGGCGAGCTGCTCGGGCGTCATCGCTGCCATTTGCTCGGGGGTGGGCATGGCCTGGGCAGCGTTGTCGTCTTTCTCGCTGGACGAGCCCATCATGTCGCCCATGGAGTCGGCGTCGATGCCCTTGCCGAGTGAAAGAACGACGGTCTCGGGCAGGCTCATAATGTCGGCAATCTTGCCTCCATCGGCACGCTCTTCCTCGGTGCCCATGTACGTTCGAATGCCGTTATTGTCCGCCTTGCTAAACACGGCCTCCACGGCCTTGGCGTCCTTGGAGCTCATGAAGAGTTCGAGGTCGTCGAGCGATTCGGCGCGAATGGTGTCGGGCACGGGCGAGGCGATGCCGCCTTGCTGCACGCCCACGTCGACGATGTCGCTCATATAGGTAGGCAGCGCCAGATCGGCGTTGCAGCTGATTACGATAAGTACGATAGCTGCGAACAGTGCCAGGATATGTTTTTTAAAGAGCTTGAGAATCCTCACTCGGCATCTCTCCTTTCTTGGTTGCGGTCGATAATTTCGTTGGCACGTCTTAGAAGGCGCACCATCTCTTGGGTATCTGTTTCGCCGAACTGCTCGAGGAAGGCCGCGGTGCGGTCCTCGAATTCCCGACGCTTGATTTCGAGATCATGGAATCCCTTGTCGGTCACCGTGACGTGTACGCGACGACGGTCGGTCTTTGAGTGCTCGCGCTCGACCCAGCCCTTGGCCTCGAGGGCGCGTAAGATATTGGCGATGCGGGCACTCGAGACCCAGGCGCGATCTGCGAGTTCGCTTGGCGTGAGCGAACCGCCAGCGAGCATGAGGGCGCGCATGACGGCCATCTCGCCGCCGAGGGCTTTGTCCGCAAAACGCGAAATGCGCTGATGCATGCTGCCGAACTCGGTAAGGAGCTGACGCCCAAGCTCACGGAAATCGGTATCTTCCACCGAAAACCCCTAACACTAGAAACTATTTTCGGTGGAAGATGATACCCCCATACGCGGGCCTCATACAGTAGGCAATATTAAGAGCTCATTAAGACTTAAAATCATTCAATTGCTAAAGCGTTTCAAAGAACTATCATGCCCGCGGTTAGGCGAGGGGTTGTCACCACCATGACGACTGGGACTCATATAATCGCCACGTGCGATGCTCCAACTTCCCGCAAGGAGACACCTGAATCAAGGGGGTTGGAGTCATGGCATTTGACTTCACGGGCAAGACCGCGATTGTCACGGGCGGCACTCAGGGCATTGGCCTCGAGATCGCCAAGGGCATCGTCGCGGGCGGCGGACATGTCGCGCTCATCGCAAGGAACGCTGCTAAGGGCGAGGCTGCTGTGGCCGAGCTTGGCGAGGGCAACAAGTTCTATCAGCTCGATGTCGCCGATGCGCCCAAGGCGCGCGAGACCGTCGAGCAGATTTTTACGGACCTGCCGCAAACCAACATCCTGATCAACTGCGCTGGCGTCATCAGCACCAAGAAGTTCGACGAGATCGATGACACCGAGTGGCGCCGCACCATCGACATCAACCTCAACGGTACCTTTACCATGATGAACGCCGTCTACCCGCACTTTAAGGCGGCCCATGCCGGTACTATCGTCAACGTGAGTTCCGTTGCGGGCAAGATCGGTGGCGGCCTGCTCGGCACCGCGGCTTACGCGAGCTCCAAAGCAGGCGTTAACGGTCTGACCAAGGCAGTCGCCAAGGAAGGCGGCAAGTTTGGCGTTCGCTGCAACGCCGTGTGCCCGTCGCTCACGTTGACCGATATGACCTCGATTCTCTCTGACGAGAACTCTCAGCGCATCATCAACGGTATTCCTCTGGGCCGCGCCGCCCAGGCCAGCGAGCCTGCGCAGATGGTGCTGTTCTTCGCTTCCGACCTCGCCAGCTTCGTGAACGGCGAGATTGGTGACTGCGACGGCGGCATCGTCCTGGACGGGTAATACCCCGCGGTGATCGTTTGGCGGCGACCCTGGCGACTCGGGGTTGTCGCCTTCTTTCTGACATAGGCGCGTGCGGCTACGATTCGCATGCATCCAAAGGAGATATATATGAGTGAATCGACTGCGGTGGAGGCGCCGGCGGCAAAGGAGCCGTTCTTTAAGATGTCCTCCATCCCGGGCGCCAATATCTTGGTGCCGCTTCTGTTGGGCTGCCTGCTCAACACGCTATTCCCCGACCTGTTTAAAACGCTCGGTAGCTTTACGCTTGGCATGACCCAGCAGGGTGCAGGCCCGCTCGTTGGCGCCTTTTTGCTCATCGTCGGTACGACGATTTCGTTTAAGAGTGCTCCTGCCGCCGCTGCCCGCGGCGCCATCATCATCGCTGTCAAGCAGATCGTGGTCGTTGCCGTGTCGCTGCTCATCCTTTATGTGTTCAACGACAACTTGTTTGGCATCTCTGCCATGGTGATGCTGGCGGCTTGCACCGGCGCCAACAACGCTATGTACGCTGGACTGATGGGCACCATGGGCAACGAGGCCGAGCGTGGCGCTGTCGCCATCACCACGCTCGTTGTCGGCCCTCCGGTCACGATGATCGTGCTCGGCGCTGCCGGCCAGGCTCCGATCGGCTGGTCGCTCGTGGGTGCCATCCTGCCGATCGTCGTCGGCATTATTCTGGGCAACCTCTTCCCCAGCTTTAAGAAGATGATGGCTCCGGCGCTTTCCGCCATCATCGTGCTCGTCTTCTTTGCCATGGGCTCGACCATGACCTTTGGTCAGCTCATTAATGGCGGTCTTCCCGGTATTCTGCTCGGCGTGATCTGCTCGGTGGTCTTTGCAATTCCCGTCATCGCGGTCGATAAGCTCACGGGCGGTACGGGTGTCGCAGGTGCGGCCATTTCGAGCTGCGCCGGAGCCAATGTGGCCACGCCTGCTGCCATGGCAAGCGTCAACGAGGCCTTGTACGGCGGTGCGGTGCTCGCGACGGCTACGGCACAGGTTGCTGCCTGCGCAATCGTGACGGCTATTTTGACCCCGCTGGTCACCAGCTGGTGCTACAAGCATTTTGAGGGCCAGGGCAACGGCGATAGCAAGACAACGACCGACAAGGCCGCCACAGCCGCCTAATGCCAAGCGGCAATCAAAGCTAAAAACTAGCTACGCCACAGGGCGGCCACGGGGGATCCCGTGGCCGCCCTGCAGTTTCTGTAGGGTCTCTGAGACACTTTACCCTGCTAAAGCTGGCATAACAGCTAGAGCGAACGTCGTACAAAGGCAAGGAAAAATAACATACAAATCGGTGAACGGTAGTTGTTCGCGCTCGCATTTCCTGCGGGTTTGTAAAAAACGCCCTTATGATATAAAAAAAGAAACATATAACAGCCCAGATGGAGAGGGTCGCTATGTTATCCTTCTCAAACGGGTGAAATCTTGGG
>CAUASQ010000024.1 GCA_958431945.1 uncultured Collinsella sp.
CTGGAGCCGATGCTCGGCCTCTAACTTAGTCGACGCTGCGCGGCGGCCGGGGCGACAACTTGTCATTCAAAGGGGGTGGCATGACCAAAAGGTCTATGCCGCCCCCTTTTCATGCCAATTTGTTCGCCCCGGCCGCCGCTCGCTGCTGCTGCCATGACATCGGCGGTTTCGTGATTGCCAATAGATTGGTGCAAAGTAACCTGACCCCATTGCGCCAAATCCGCTGGGCGGGCCTGACGGTGGCGCACGGAGTCGTGGTGTGATTTGCGTCGGTGTCCGCGCGGCTCGGTATACTGATACGGCTCAAACTATGGCGCTGCCCGCAGGCGCGCCGTCCGTCAGATGAGGAGTCGCCCATGACCCAGCCCTTGCCCTGGGAAAAGAATGCCGCGGTACCCGTGCCGCCCGCGCCGGAACCCGTGCCGCTCGATGCATATGCCGTCCCTGCTGCGCCGGAGCCCGAGCTCGTCCCGCTCGACATCTACGACGCTCCCGCGCCGGCACCCAAACCCGCCAAGCCGCTCGTCGACCTCGACAGCCTTAATCCCGCCCAGCGCGAGGCGGTCCTGACCACCGAGGGTCCGTTGCTGGTCCTTGCTGGCGCCGGCTCGGGCAAGACCCGCGTCTTGACCTTCCGCATCGCACATATGCTCGGCGACCTGGGTGTTAAGCCCTGGCAGATCCTTGCCATCACGTTTACCAACAAGGCCGCGGCCGAGATGCGTGAGCGTCTGGCGGCGCTCATTCCCAGCGGCACCCGTGGCATGTGGGTGTGCACCTTCCATGCCATGTGCGTGCGTATGCTGCGCGAGGACGCTGACCTGCTGGGCTACACCGGTCAGTTTACCATCTACGATGACGACGATTCCAAGCGCATGGTGCGCGATATTATGCAGGCGCTCGGTATCGAGCAAAAGCAATTCCCCATCAATATGATCCGCAGCAAGATCAGTTCGGCCAAAAACGCCATGATCAGCCCCGAGGACATGCTCAAATCCGCCGACAGCCCCAACGACAAAAAGGCCGCGCAGGTCTACTTGGAGCTGGAACGCCGCCTGCGCGCCGCCAACGCGATGGACTTCGACGACCTGCTCGTGCGCACGCTCGAGCTGCTGCGCACCCGCCCCGAGGTGCTCGACAAGTACCAAGAGCGCTTCCGCTACATTAGCGTCGACGAGTATCAGGACACCAACCACGTCCAATACGAGATCGCCAACCTGCTGGCCGCCAAGTACCAAAACCTCATGGTCGTGGGCGACGATGACCAGTCCATTTATAGCTGGCGTGGCGCCGACATCACCAACATCCTGGACTTTGAGCAGGACTTTAAAAACTGCAAGACCGTTAAGCTGGAGCAGAACTACCGCTCCACGGGCCATATCCTGAGCGCCGCCAACGCCGTGGTGCGCCACAACTCGCAGCGCAAGGACAAGCGCCTGTTTACGGCCGAGGGCGATGGCGAGAAGATCCAGGCCTTCCAGGCAAGCGACGAGCGCGACGAGGGCCGCTGGATTGCCGGCGAGATCGAAAAACTGCATGCCAAAGGCACGAGTTACGACGATATCGCCGTGTTCTACCGCACCAACGCCCAGTCGCGTATCCTCGAAGATATGTTCCTGCGCGCAGGCGTGCCCTACAAGATCGTGGGCGGCACGCGATTCTTCGACCGTGCCGAGATCCGCGACGTCATGGCCTACCTTAAGATGATCGTGAACCCGGCAGACGAGATGAGCGTCAAGCGCGTCATCAACACGCCGCGCCGCGGCATCGGCTCCACCTCGATCCAAAAGATTGAGCAGCTGGCGCGCGACAACCGTTGCTCGTTCTTCCAGGCCTGCGAGATCGCAACAGCCGAGACGGGCATGTTTAGCGCCAAGGTGCGCAATGGCCTGTCGAGCTTTGTCTCGCTAGCGCGCGAGGGTCGCCGCATGGACGGCGAACTCAAGGACGTCGTCGAGATGATCGTCGATAAGACGGGCCTGCTGCAGGCTTTCCGCGCCGAGGGTACCATGGAGTCCGAGAGCCGCGCCGAGAACATCCAGGAATTCCTGGGCGTCGCTGCCGAATTTGAGGAGACGCACGAGGACATCGAGGGTACGCTCGAGAGCTTGGAAGAGCTGCGCGCAGCCGGTGTTGCCGATGTGCCTGCCGGCGCCGAGCCCGAGTCCGTCGTGGTGAGCGCGCCCGCGCCCGAACCGGGGCCATCTGCCCCGGCATCCTCGTTTGAGGCGCTCGTCGGCGCGCGCGATGCCGCAGGTTCCAATCCGCTCGATAGCCTAGCCGCCCCGGCGCTCTCGCCGCAGGATGCCCTGGCCGCCGCCATCGCGGGCAACGCGTATGCCGCGCCGACGGAGATGCCGGCGGGTGCCGTGCATGCCGACGAGATCGAGCGCACCTACGGTCCGCTCACCTGTAAGGCGCTGCCGGCACTCATGGAGTGGCTGGCCCTGCGCTCCGACTTGGATTCCCTGGCCGGCGAGACGCATGCCATTACCATGATGACTATCCACTCCGCCAAGGGCCTGGAGTTCCCGGCGGTGTTCGTGGCCGGCATGGAGGAGGGCATCTTCCCGCACGTGCACGACTTTGGCGGCAGCGATGACCCGGGCAAGCTCGAGGAGGAGCGTCGCCTGGCCTACGTTGCCATCACGCGTGCCCGTAAGCGCCTGTTCCTGACCTATGCGGCCACGCGTCGCACCTACGGCTCGACCTCTGCCAACCCGCGCTCGCGCTTCCTCAATGAGATTCCGTTTGAGGATATCGAGTTTAGCGGTATCGGTTCTGCCGGTTTTGAGGGCACGGGCTGGGAGAAGCGCGGCGACCGTCACGGCACCTTTGGCTCGGGCGCGGGTTCGGATATGTATGGCGGCAAGGTGTTCGGTTCGCATACGCGCTCGACCGGCGGTTCCGGTTCGCGCGGTGGATCGAGTTTTGACGATTTCTTTGGCGGCAGCAGCTACGGGACCGAGCGCCATCGTGGGGTCTCGCCCGACGCCGGCCGTGTTGCCTCGACCTTTGGTTCGGGTGCGCCGCGAGCCAAAAAGCCGTCATCTAAGGTGTCGCCGACAGTGGAGCGCAAGGTCGATCGCGCTAGCGCGTCGCAGGACTTTGCCGCAGGCGATACCGTGAGCCACAAGACCTTTGGTACGGGTACCGTGATCTCGGTCGTCGGAGACATGATCGAGGTTCAATTCGAAAAGACCGGCCAGACCAAAAAGCTAATGAAAGGTTTTGCACCGATCGTCAAGCTGTCGTGATCCCGGCGGACCTGGGCGGGCGTATGGGGCAACATCGCCTGCTCGGGCAGTCCTGCGCAAGACGGAGAGCACATTAAGTGCTCTCCTTTGCGTGCGGAACTCGCGATCGATGTTGTCCCATACGCCCGCCCAGGTCCTTGGGTAACGTTGCTTGCGAACGCCGCTTTGCTCGTTTGTTTTTTGATCTGGAGAGCCCGATGGGCTGAGAAATAGATACGAGTAGGGGCTCCCCCGTTGATGAACGGGGGAGCCCCTTCTTGCGTTTGGGTTGTTGCTGCCAGCCTGAGGCTCGCCGGGATGGGCGCGGGGTTTGGTCGATCGCGAGTTCCGCACGAGCCAGAGAGCACTTAATGTGCTCTCCGTGCGAGCAGGACTGTCCGAGCAGGCGACCAAACCCCGCGCCCCGTCCTGACGAGCGCTTGGGGACCGGTGACCTATAGGTGGCTGATGATCAGCTCCATCTTGCCTTCGAGGTCGATGGAGCTGACGGTGCTGGGGGCCAGCAGATGGCTTCCCTTGTGGACGGGGTCGCCGCAGACGGTGCCTTCGCCGTCGATGACCGACAGGCACATGAAGGGCCAGCGCTGGTCGAGGATCTTGCTGCCGTCGACACGCACGCGATCGACGGTGTAGCAGGGGTTAGACTCGAGCTCGGTCACGCCGTCCACCTCAGGCGCGTTCACCGTGCCGTCGGTCGGAGCCTGAACATCAAAGTCGATGCAGTCGAGGCTCTGCTTAATGTGCAGCGGGCGCAGCTTTCCGTCGGTGCCGGGGCGGTCGTAGTCGTACAGGCGATATGTCACGTCGCTCGACTGCTGCGTCTCCAGAATCAGCGTGCCGGTCTTGATGGCGTGAACGGTGCCGGAGTCGATCTGGAAAAAGTCTCCCTTGTGAATCGGCAGCACGTTGAGCATGTCGTTCCAGCGGCCGTCCTTGATCATCTGTGCGGCCTCGGTGCGGTCTTTAGCACGCTGGCCGACGATGATCGTGGCGCCGGGCTCGCAATCCAGCACGTACCAGCACTCGGTTTTGCCCAGGCTGCCGTTCTCGTGCTTGGCGGCGTACTCGTCGTTGGGATGAATCTGGATCGAAAGGTCGTCCTTGGCGTCCAGAATCTTAATGAGCAGCGGGAACTCCTTGCCCTTGCAGTTGCCAAAGAGCTCGCGGTGCTCGGCCCACAGCCACGACAGCGTGTGGCCTGCATACGGGCCCTCCGCAATCTGGCAGTCGCCGTTGGGATGGGCCGAGATGGCCCAGCACTCACCGATGGGCCCCTCGGGAATGTCGTAACCAAATACGGTTTCGAGCTGGCGGCCGCCCCAGATCTTCTCGTGGAAGATCGGCGTCAGTTTAATCAAATCGGACATATTCATACCCCCATTGTGTTGCGCGGGCGCCGCGTAAAACTGCTCAAAACGAGCGCCCGCGTGACTACAAAAACCTATGCCAACGTTACGTTGTGCAACTCAAAGCGGTCGCCAACGTTGCGCGAGATCGAATACTCAAAGGCGGCGCCGCTGTCCAAAAAGCCAATTTGGGTGAGCTCGAGCAGGGGAGAGCCAAGTTTGGTGTCCAGACGCTCGGCTTCTTCCTCGGTTGCTGCCACGGCGCGAATGGCACGGTGGAAGCTCGAAATCTTCAGCCCACATTGCTCGCGGATGAAGCGGTAGACCGATCCGTACAGATCCTTCTTTTTCAGCCCTGGAATCAGCTCGAGGGGCATGTAGGTGTACTCGATAACGATGGGCTTCTCATCGGCCTGACGCACGCGCACGACGTGATAGGCAAAGTCATCCTCGGCAATTCCCAGCTGGGCTGCGATGTCCGCCGGTGGATTAACGATCGAGAAATCGTAGACCACCGAGGTCACCTTCTCCCCGCGGTGCTCATACGAAAAGCCCTGGGCACGGTCGTTTTTGCCCTGGAAAAACGCCTGACCGGGAAGTCCCGCCGTGTCCTTAACGTAGGTACCCGATCCGCGTCGGCTGGTAATAAGACCTTCCTCGGTGATTTGCTCGATAGCTCGTTTGACGGTGATTTTGGAAACGCTATAGAGCTCGCAGAACTCAACGACGGTGGGAAGCTTGTCGCCCGGTTTAAGAGTGCCATCCTCGATGCTTCGACGAATATCTGCAGCTATCGCCTCGTATTTGGGAATCATTGAACCTCCTTTCCGACATATATCAATACGCAAGTAAGTATAACCCTTAACAAGGCACCCATATAACCTTTATCTAAGAAGCTCGAGAAAGAAAAAAGAAAAAGACACTTTACTTTTAGAATTAGAGCGCTATAGTTTAAGCAACGAACGGAATCTTTCCGCAGAACAGGATCGACCGTTTGGGGACGGTTTTGTTTTGGCGGGTTGGATATCGGTATGACCGGTGCGCGCCCGCGCCGGATAACCTGCCAAAGCAAACCCGTCTCCAACCGGAAGCTCTAGAACACGAAAGCGAGGACTTTGATGGCACAGTATCAGCTGCCCAACGACTTCTTCTTTGGCGCTGCTATGTCCGGCCCGCAGACTGAGGGTCAGTGGAACCAGGGCGGCAAGCTCGAGAACCTGTGGGACACCTGGTCCATCCAGGATCTGGGCTCGTTCTACAACTGCGTTGGCTCTTACGCCGGCAATGACTTTATGGCCAAGTACCAGGAAGACCTTCGCATTTTGAAGGACTTGGGCCTGGATACCTATCGCACTTCCATCCAGTGGAGCCGTCTGCTCGATGCCGACGGCAACCTCAACGAGGAAGGCGCCGCGTGGTATCACGAGTTGTTCCGCGCCTCTCGCGAAGCCGGCCTGGAGCCGTTTGTCAACTTGTACCACTTTGACATGCCCACCTACCTTTTTAACCGTGGCGGCTGGGAGAGCCGTGAGGTTGTCGAGGCTTACGCACATTACGCCGACGTCGCCTTCCACGAGTTTGGCCAGGAGATCAAGTACTGGTTCACCTTTAACGAGCCCATCGTCGAGCCCGAGCAGCGCTATCAGGAGGGCGTGTGGTTCCCACAGCTCCACGACTTTAGCCGCGCTCGCACCGTGCAGTATCACATCTCGCTGGCACATGCGCTGGCCGTGGCCAACTACCGTCGCGCCTATGACGAGGGCGCCGTTCGCAGCGATGCCAAGATCGGCATGATCAACTGCTTTACCCCGGTCTACACCAAGGAGAACCCCAGCGAGGCGGACCTCGAGGCCGTGCGTATGACCAGCGGCATCAACAACCGCTGGTGGCTCGACCTCATTACCAAGGGCGAGCTTCCCGCCGACGTGCTCGACAGCCTGGCCGAGGGCGGCGTTAAGCTTCCGTTCCGTGCCGGCGACCAAGAGATTCTTAAGCAGGGTGTTGTCGACTGGCTCGGTTGCAACTACTACCACCCCACGCGCGTTCAGGCGCCGGCGAGCAAGATCGACCAGTACGGTCTGCCGCACTTTGCCGACGAGTACGTGTGGCCCGACGCCGTTATGAACGAGAGCCGCGGCTGGGAGATCTACCCGCAGGGCCTCTACGACTTTGGCATGGACTGCGCTAAGAACTACCCCGATCTTGAGTGGTTCGTTTCCGAGAACGGCATCGGCATCATGGACGAATACAAGAACCGAGACGCCGAAGGAACCATCCAGGATGACTACCGCGTCGACTTTGTACGCCAGCACCTGGAGTGGGTTGCCAAGGCAATTGCCGAGGGCGCCAAGTGCCGTGGATACCATTATTGGGCCGTCATCGATAACTGGTCTTGGGCGAATGCCTTTAAGAACCGTTACGGTTTTGTCGAGGTCGACCTTATGGACGGCTACAAGCGCCGCCTTAAGAAGTCGGCAGCTTGGCTCAAGCAGGTCGCCACGACTCACGTGGTTGATTAGCGAACGGGCGAACGCCCAGACCGCGCGCCGCTGCGCGCAACACATGGCACATCTGGTGGCAGAGGGCGACAGACCACCGTGCGCATAGGAAAAGGCCGGATTTGAAAGTTAGGAGCAATCATGGCCAGTGACAACGGAAAGAGCTTCCTCGACAAGTTTGCCGAGGTCTCTGCGAAGGTGGGAAACCAGGTTCACCTGCGTTCCCTGCGTGACGCCTTCGCGACCATCACGCCGCTCTATATCCTTGCGGGTATCGCGGTTCTTATTAACAACGTCGTGTTCCCTCTGTTCCCGCTCGATGCGGCGGGCCTTGCCAACCTTCAGACGTGGGGTTCGGCAATTACGCTGGGCACCCTCAACGTCTCTGCCATTATCTTGGCCGGATTGATTGGCTACAGCCTCGCTAAGAACAAGCGTTTCGATAACCCGCTCGCTTGCGTGGTCGTCGCTATCTCTGCTTTCGTCATCATGATGCCGCAGCAGATCACCGCCTCGCTTGCCGCCACGAGCCCGCTGCTCACCGACAAGATCACCTCCGCCGAGGTCACGGGCGCCCTTTCGACTGCCAACACCGGCACCAACGGTCTGTTCTCGGCTATTATCATCGCCCTGCTTTCCGTCTCGCTCTTCATCAAGATTTCTGGCGTCGAGAAGCTCAAGGTTAAGCTGGGCGAGGGCGTGCCTCCCGCGGTCTCCAACTCCTTCAACGTCATGATCCCGATGCTGCTCAACCTCGCGATCTTCGCTCTTGCCGCAGCCCTGCTCGCCGTGTGCGCCGGCACCGATCTGTGCACCATCATCTCCACGTGCATCTCCAACCCGCTCAAGAGCATCATGAACGCCGGTCCGTGGGCTGTTATCCTCATCTACACCCTTGCTAACCTGCTGTTCTGCGTCGGTATTCACCAGTCCACCATCTCTGGCGCTACCGTCGAGCCGATCCTGACCATGCTCATCGTCGACAACATGGCTACCTTTGCCGCCGGTGGCACCATCCAGCCCGATCACTACATGAACATGCAGATCGTTAACAGCTTCGCCCTCATCGGCGGCTCGGGCTGCACCCTCATGCTTCTGCTCGACACGCTCCTGTTCTCTAAGAACAAGACTTCCAAGACCGTTGCCAAGATGGCTATCGTTCCTGGCCTGTTTAACATCAACGAGCCGGTCATCTACGGTTACCCCGTCGTGTACAACCTGCCGCTCATGATTCCGTTCGTGCTTCTTCCCGACCTGTTCATCGGCATCACCTATGGCCTGACCTGCGCGGGCATCATCAGTCCCTGCATCGCCCAGGTGCCTTGGACCATGCCTCCCGTCATTAACGCCCTGCTTGCCACGGGCTTTGACTGGCGCGCCGGCGTATGGCAGGCCCTCGAGCTTGTCATCGGCATGGCTGTCTACCTGCCCTTTATGAGGATCTCCGAGAAGGCCATCGCCAAGCAGGAGGCCCTTGCCGAGCAGAACGCTTAAACGGTTCGTTTTCCCTTTCATTGTTGCGGGCGCCGGTACGCGGTGCCGGTGCTCGCGGCTCCCCCTGCGTAAAGACGCAGGGGGTGGGTACAGTAGCCGCAAGGAATAAAACCAGTTGTCGTCTGCGCGCCGCGCAGTTATAAGGAGGAAACCATGAAGAAGATCATGCTTTGCTGCAATGCCGGCATGTCCACGAGCCTGCTGGTCCAGAAGATGCAGTCCGAGGTCGCAAACCGTGGTCTGGACATCGAGGTCGAGGCTCGTCCCATGAACGAGGCTCACGATCACCTGGACGAGTGCGATATCTTGCTGCTCGGCCCGCAGATTGGCTACACCAAGGGCGATTTTGAGAAGGAGGCCGCTGGCCGCTTCCCGGTTGAGGTCATCAACATGGTCGACTACGGCCGCATGAACGCTGCTGGCATCATCGACCACTGCGTCAGCGTGATGGGCTAGGTGCAGCGCATGGAGGATATGAACGAGCTGCAGATGACCTGCTTCGAGATCATCAGTTACGTTGGCACCGCCAAGAGCATGTACATCAATGCCGTGCAAAAGGCCAAGGAGGGCGATTTTGACGCCGCCGAGGAGCTTATCAAGCAGGGCGACGAGGCCTATAACGGTGGCCACGATGTTCACATGGGGCTTCTGAAGAAGGAGGCCAACGGCGAGCGTAACGGTGAGGCTCCGTTGATTCTGCTGCATGCCGAGGACCAGATGGCCGGTACCGAGACCATGCGCGTCATGGCGACGGAGCTCATCGAGGTTCACAAGCAGTTGCAGGCACTTAAGGCCTAGTCAGCGTTATCGCCGCGAAGGACCGTGCGGTCCGACAGACAACATAGTCCCTTTGACGGACGCCGGGAGTCTCCGCCTCCCGGCGCCTTTATATTTGGGGAAGGTCCTGCGTGACCTTTTGAGCGGTCGTTTGCGTTTTCACAGATAAAACCTGCCAAAACAAACCTGTCCCTTTTTGGCAGGTTTTTGCCTTGGGAGCGGTACCATACAGGCAATGTTTAAACGAGAAAGGCGGGCTCCCATGGAACCTAAGCAGTATTACATCGGCATCGACGTCGGCGGCACTTCGGTTAAGGAGGGCCTGTTCGACGAGGACGGTAACCTGCTGGCCAAGGCCAGCGTGCCCACGCCGCCTATCGTTGACGCCGCGGGCTTTGCCGCGGTGACCGAGGCTATCGACCAGGTGGTCGCCAAGGCCCAGATTCCGCGCGCCTTTGTGGCGGGTATTGGCCTGGCCGTTCCGTGCCCCATCCCGGCATCGGGCGATGCCAAGGTCAAGGCCAACATTGCCATTAACCTGCCCGAGCTAAGAGTCGCCATTCAGGAGCACTGCCCCGACGCGGTTGTTAAATACGAGAACGATGCCAATGCCGCTGCCATGGGCGAGGCCTGGCTCGGCTCTGCCAAGGGCGTACAGAACGTGGTGATGGTCACCATTGGTACCGGCGTGGGTGGCGGCGTTATCGTCAACGGCGACGTGGTGTCGGGCGTTGTGGGTGCCGGCGGCGAGATTGGCCACATGTGCCTGAACCCGGCTGAGGAGCGCACCTGCGGCTGTGGCGGCCATGGCCATCTGGAGCAGTATTCCAGCGCCACCGGCGTGGTGAGTAACTACCTTGCCGAGTGCAAGAAGGCGGGCGTCGAGCCCATCGAGCTCACCGGGCCTTCTGATTCCAAGGACGTGTTCCAGGCCTGCCGCGAGGGTGACAAGCTCGCGCTGGCAGCTGCCGATACCATGGCCGACTATCTCGGCCGCGCCCTGGCGCTTATTGCCAACGTGGTCGATCCCGAGATGTTCCTGATCGGCGGCGGTGCTTCCGCTTCGGCCGATGTCTACCTCGACAAGGTCCGCGAGCACTTTAAGCAGTACGCGCTCTCCGCCTCGCGCGAGACGCCCATTAAGGTCGCTTCGCTCGGCAACGACGCCGGCATCATCGGTGCCGCTTACGTAGCCCTGCGCGCCGCCGGCAAATAGCTGGTGCAAGGGGGCCAGGTTACTTTGCACCAACATGGTGCAAAAGGGACAGCCTTGGCCTCCATGCCTGCCCCAAAATATGCCGTAGCCCTTCCGTCTGCGAAGGCTCGGCATCGGCGTGCTACCATAGCTACGTCCAAGTACACATATCAAGTGGAGGATATCCATGGCAAACGTTCTTGTCTTTGGTCACCAGAACCCCGATAACGACGCCATCATGAGCGCCGTCGTCCTGTCCCAGCTGCTCAACCAGGTTGAATATGCCGGCAACACCTACGAGGCCTGCGCCCTTGGTCAGCTTCCGGCCGAGTCCGCCAAGCTGCTCGCCGACGCCGGCATCGCCGAGCCCCGCGTGATCGAGTCCGTCGAGGCCGGTCAGCTCGTCGTCCTCACCGACCACAACGAGTCCGCCCAGTCCGTCGCCGGCCTTAAGGACGCCACGGTCTTTGGCGTTGTCGATCATCACCGCATCGGCGACTTCGAGACCGCCGGCCCGCTGCACTACATCTGCCTGCCCTGGGGCTCCAGCTGCACCATCGTCACCAAGCTCGCCGACGTGCTCGGCGTTGAGCTTTCCGACGTCCAGGCCAAGCTGCTGCTCTCGGCCATGATGACCGACACGCTCATGCTCAAGAGCCCCACCACCACCGATGTCGACCGCGCCGTCGCCGCCAAGCTCGGCGAGCAGGTGGGCGTCGACCCGGTCAAGTTTGGCATGGAGGTCTTCCTCACCCGTCCGTCCGGCTCCTTCACCGCAGCCGAGATGGTCGGCAACGACATCAAGATGTTCGAGCCCGCTGGCAAGAAGCTGCTCATCGGCCAGTACGAGACCGTCGACAAGACCCGCGCACTCGGCATGATCGACGAGATCCGCGAGGCCATGCGCGCCTACGCCGCCGAGAAGGGTGCCGACGGTATTGTCCTGTGCATCACCGACATCATGGAGGAGGGCTCGCAGGTCCTGCTCGAGGGCGAGACCGAGGCCGCTCAGAAGGGCCTGGGCATTGCCGATGAGCACGACGGCGTCTGGATGCCGGGCGTCCTCTCCCGTAAGAAGCAGGTCGCTGCCCCCATCATGGCTGCCTGCTAGGTTTAGTTGACCAAACGCCACGACCGGATCGCGGACGCCCCGCGCTCCGGTCGTTTTTTGTGCACGGCGCCGCGTCGTCTCTTGGACAGGCGTGCCCGTGCCGTTGAGCAAATAATGTTCAACCTGTGGTTCCGCTTTTCGGCCACGCCTGCGTGCTCGTCGTGCAGGGTAGGCTAGATGCAAGCGTAATACGTTAGAGCGCGGCGCCGCCACTTGGGCGGGCCGTGCTTTTTAAGACGGGAGCCATCCCGTGAAAGGAGCCGCCCATGGCAGCAACTGAGCAGCTGTTCAACGTTCGTGAGCGCAAGCGCTTTGAACGTCACGACATTTGGGAGCGCATTGCCGAGAACGGCACGATTTCTGCCGCCGTCATGGTGATCGCCGCCATCGCCGCCGTCATCTGCGCCAATACCGATGCCTACGAGGCCATCCATCACTTTTTGGAGACCCCGCTGTATGTGGGTCTGGGCAACCTTACGGCTGGTCTCACCGTTGAGCTTTTCGTCAACGACTTCCTCATGGCGATTTTCTTTTTGTTGGTGGGCATTGAGCTTAAGTACGAGATGACGGTCGGCGAGCTCAAGAATCCGCGTCAGGCCATGCTTCCCATGCTGGCGGCCGTGGGCGGCGTCGTCGTTCCCGCCTGCATCTATCTGATCTTTAACCATGCCGGCGCGCACAACGGCTGGGCCATTCCCATGGCAACCGATATTGCCTTTGCGCTGGGCGTGCTGTCGCTTTTGGGCAACCGCGTGCCCAACGGCGTGCGCGTGTTCTTCTCGACGCTCGCCATCGCCGACGATCTGATTTCCATCGCCGCCATCGCCATTTTCTACGGTCAGAGCCCCAATCCGTTTTGGTTGGGCGCCGCCGCGCTTGTGACCTGCGCGCTCGTGTGGCTCAACAAGACGCAGCATTACCGTCTTGCCCCGTATTCGGTACTGGGTCTGCTGTTGTGGTTCTGCATGTTTAAGAGCGGCGTACACGCCACGCTCGCCGGCGTCATCTTGGCCTTTACCATTCCGGCCAAGTGCGGCGTCAAGCTCGATAGCCTCACCGATTGGTTGGGCGAGTGCCTGCCGCTGCTTGATGACCGCTACGACGACGAGGCACACATCCTGGGCCAGCATGACTTTACCGTCTCGACCACCAGGGTCGAGCGCGTCATGCACCGCGTGACCCCGCCGCTCATCCGCATGGAGCGTCTGATCTCCACGCCGGTCAACTTTGTGATTCTGCCGATCTTTGCGTTCGTGAACGCACAGGTTCGCCTAGTGGGTGTGGATATGAGCACGCTGCTCACCGACCCGGTGACGCTCGGCGTGTACTTTGGCATGCTGCTGGGCAAGCCGATCGGCATCTTTGGCATGACGTTTGCCCTGGTTAAGTTTAGGGTCTGCGAGCTGCCGCATAACGTTAACTGGCACATGATTGCCGGTGTGGGCATTCTGGGCGGCATCGGCTTCACCATGTCGATCCTCATCAGCGGCCTTGCCTTCCCGACGGCCCAGTTTGAGGTTCTGGCTGCCAAGGCCGCCATCCTTGCCGGTTCGGTCACCGCTGCCGTGCTCGGTATGATCTACATGAGCGTGGTCTGCAAACACCCCGCGCCCAAGGACGAGTAAGAGCACATACAAGTTTGAAAACGCCGCCTGTGAACACCATCACAAGCGGCGTTTTAGTCATTGGGGACGTTCTTAAACGACTAGGTTTATTCCACCGTTCCGTAGACGGCGCCCCAGCCGTGGGCGGCAAGGGCGGAGTTGAGCTGGTCGCAAAGCGATTGGCGGTCGTAGTAGCCGGGCGGCAATAGGTTCACGATTTCCATGAGATCGGGCGCCAGGTCCAAGATCTCGGCCTGTATGATGAGATCCAGGCGGTCGATGGCGCGGCGGTCGTAAAACAGCCCGTCGACCAGGCGCTGCAGGTCGCCGAATTCCTCGGCCTGGAACGATCCGTATTCCATAGTGCCTCCTTGGGCGCCCCACGCCGGCATGCGCGGCGATTCATAATTCATTGCGATGAACTTAATCTATCACGGCTTCATGCCGTTGCGGCGGTGGCGGTCTATACTTAGACGAACTGCAACGTCCCGCTTCGCGAAAGGTCGCACCCATGCAGACGATCTACCAGAAGATGGAAACCACCGAACTCGATGCCGCCATCGAGGCGCTCAAAGCCGAGGTCGCCGAGGTCAAGGCCAAGGGCCTGGCGCTCGACATGGCCCGCGGCAAGCCGTCGCCCTCCCAGGTGGACATCTCTCGACCCATGCTCGATATCCTCAATGCGGATGCCGATCTGCACGACGGCAACGTCGACTGCTCAAACTACGGTTGCTTTGAGGGCATTCCCTCGGCACGCAAGCTGGCGGGGGAGTTCCTGGGTTGCCCTGCCGAGCAGACGCTCGTACTGGGTTCGTCGAGCCTTCTGATCGAGCACGATATCGCCGGCATGTTTTGGCGCTGCGGTTCGTGCGGCAGCGAGCCTTGGGAGGCTTACGAGGCCGCGCACGACGGCAAGAAAGTCAAGTTCCTGTGCCCTGTTCCCGGCTACGACCGTCACTTTGGCATCACCGCCGACCTGGGTATCGAGAATGTCCCCGTCGCGATGACCGACAACGGCCCCGACATGGACGAGGTCGAGCGTCTGGTTGCCGCCGACGACTCCATCAAGGGCATCTGGTGCGTGCCCAAGTATTCCAACCCCACGGGCATCACCTTTAGCGAGGACACCGTGCGTCGCCTGGTCGAGATGCCCACGGCCGCACCCGATTTCCGCATCTTCTGGGACAACGCCTACTGCGTGCACGACCTGTACGACGAGACCGACGAGCTCGCAAACATCTTCGACCTCGCTCGCGCGGCGGGCACCGAGGACCGCGTGGTGGCATTCGCCTCGACGTCCAAGATCACCTTCCCGGGTGCCGGTATCGGCTTTATCGGTGCGAGCCCCGCGGTTATCGCGGAGTTCTCCAAGCGCCTGAAGGCCGGCCTCATCAGTGCCGACAAGCTCAACCAGCTGCGTCACGTGCGCTTCCTTCCCACCATCGAGGCGGTCAAGGAGCACATGAAAAAGCATGCCGAGTTCCTGCGCCCGCGCTTTGAGGCTGTCGAGCGCAAGCTCACCGAGGGCTTGGGCGATACTGGTTGCGCTACCTGGACGCACCCCCGCGGCGGCTACTTTGTGAGCTTCGATGGTCCCGAGGGCTCGGCCCAAAAGGTCGCCGCGCTTTGTGCCGACCTGGGCGTCAAGCTCACGCCGGCCGGTGCTACCTGGCCCTATGGCAAGGATCCGCGCGATACCAACATCCGCATCGCGCCGAGCTATCCCACGGTCGAGGACCTGGAGGCCGCGCTCGATGTGCTGGTGCTGGCCGTCAAGCTCGTCGCTGCCGAGCTTGCGCGTGCCGAGCGCGCCTAACGCGCGGCTTCCCGTACTATCCGCACTTTCGATACGTAAAGGAGCGTATACATGGATTTGGGTATTTCCACCAACCCCACGCCAGAGCTCTACACCATTAAGGTAACCGGCGAGATCGATATCTCTAACGCCGATAGCCTGCGCAATGCCATCGACCTGGCGCTCGAGCAGCCCACTGAGGCCGTTGAGCTCGATTTTGCCCAGGTGAGCTACATCGATTCGACGGGCATTGGCGTGCTCGTGGGCGCCGCGCACCACGCGGTCGACCACGGCAAGCGCTTTAGCTGCACCAATGTGCAGCCCCCGGTGATGCGCGTGGTCCAGCTGTTGGGTGTCGACCAGGAGATTTCGATCACCGCTGCATAATCTTTGCCCCCAAAAGGGCGTGCCGTTTGGCATATGTTTGTGATGCGCTCGGACGTTTTGGCGTCCGGGCGCTATACTTGACCGAATGAATAGACGAGTTCCGGCCGAATGGCGCGGTGCGGGCTCGACTCACATCGAGCCTTGGAGGTATGTGTGTTTGGTATTGGAGAGGGTGAGCTCGCGATCATCGTGGTCTTCGGCTTTTTGCTGTTTGGCCCGGATAAGCTCCCGCAGATGGGCCGCACAATCGGCCGTGCCATCCGTCAGTTCCGCGAGACGCAGGAAAAGATGACGGCCGTTGTTCAGTCCGAGATTATCGATCCGGTAAGTGAGGCCGCTTCGGCACCGGTCAAGCCCAAGAAGACTGCCGTCGATGACGATTCCGATGCGGACGAGGATGCCGCCG
>CAUASQ010000025.1 GCA_958431945.1 uncultured Collinsella sp.
ACTCCACCTACAACGGCGTCCTTCTGGGCGATCAGCTCGGCACCGTCATCGAGGCGCTCGCCGCCGCCGAGCGAGCCGAGAAGCTGGCACAGGCCGTGTAGGTTACGCGGTTTTACAAACCGCGTAACGACTCGACGCTGCAAACGCCCCTAAGCGGCAATCTGGCGTTCAATCGTCGGTCGCGTACCCAAAGTACGCTTCCCTCCTCTTTCACGTCACCTTGCTCGCTTAGGGGCGTTTTCGCTGACTTATGCTCAACCTGCGGCGCCTTAGATGTAGTCATTGGGGACGTTCTTAAATGACTAGGTTGGGTACATTGCTTTGAGATGTTATTCAGTCGGCTGTTATGGCATTTGAGCTGCTTACCTGCTTAAGGTAATTGACGGCATATATCTGCTATCGAAAATATTGCTCGAAAAATTGTCCAAGAAGTCGCGGGGCGATTTTTGATGGGTCGCGCGTCAAGTGATTTGGCAAGTTCTTGGTTAGATATTGGTCAGTTTTGGGGCAACCTTGCCAAAAGCTTGACGAATGCAGATTTAGACGTCAGCGAATGAACACTTTGAGCGAGCTCGGTGCAAAATTCTGGGCTGATTCTCGATAATCGCCTTCAATCGCCCCTTGCCAAGCGCTGGCCTCGCTTACAATCTGCTCCGACATTCGCGCGCCGTCCGGCGCTTAAGAGGGGAGGGCCCCATGGCAAACGAGATTTGGACCATCAAGCGTTGTCTCGAGTGGACCAAGGAGTACCTGGCCGAGCGCGGCGAGGAGCACCCCCGTCTTTCTGCCGAGTGGCTGCTGTGCGCCGCCACGGGCCTGGCGCGCATTGACCTATATATGCGTATGGACGAGACGCTTAACGCGGCCCAGCTCGAGACCATGCATGCGGCCGTTGTCCGCCGCGCTAAGGGCGAGCCGCTGCAATACATCACGGGCAGCACGCAGTTTCGCATGATCGACGTCGCGTGCGCCCCCGGCGTGCTCATCCCGCGCCCCGAGACCGAGATGCTCGTCGAAGAAGTCCTGAACTATCTGGATACCGAGGTGCTGAGCCCCGAGGCCGCTGCCCGTCAGCGTGTTGCGCTGCCTTGGAACGATGAGGTCGAGCAGGCCCGCAAAGCTGAGGCGGCGCTGGCCGACGAACGCGCGACCGCCGAGCGCCGTGCTGCCAACCTGACGGCCGCCGATGAGGCTGCGCTGGGTAGCGACGTGCTCGGTAGCCGCGCCTATGCCGAGGAGCTTGCCGATCGCGAGGCCGAGGAAGCCGCCGCGCAAGCAGCAGAAGCCGAAGCCGCAAAAGCCGCCGAGCCCGAGCTCGACGAATACGACATCGCCATCGAGGGCGCCGACCAGGAGACGGTTTCAGCTCAGGATGCCGCTGCGCCTGCCCCAGCCGAGCCCCGCACTGCCCGCGTTCTCGAGGTCGGCTGCGGCACGGGCTGTATCTCGCTCTCGATCGCCTGGGAGCGTCGCGGCCACGTCACCTGCACTGCTACCGATATCGAGCCGCGCGCCATCGACCTTGCTACCAAAAACCGCGATGCGCTTGGCCTCACGTCCGACGAGGTCGCCTTCAGCCTCACGAACCTGGTGAGCTCCATTCCCCGTGAAGAGTGGGGCACCTTTGACGTACTCGTCTCCAACCCGCCCTACATCCCCACCGATGTCATGCGCTCGCTGCCGCACGAGGTCAAGGACTTTGAGCCCGATCTGGCGCTCGAGGGCGGTGCCGACGGCCTCGATATCTTCCGCCGCCTGCTCAACGCGGCGCCCTACATGTTGCGCGCCGGCGGCCTGTTTGCCTGCGAGCTCTACGAGGGCGCGCTCGACGCCGCGGCCGAGCTCTGTCGTCAAGCAGGCCTTTCGGACGTGCGTATCGTCCACGACCTCACCGATCGCCCCCGCATTGTCCGAGCCATCGTCATCGAGCCCAAGCAACGCCAGTAATATTTATTAACTGGTTAGCAAAAATTATAAAGTAGTTTATAATTAGGACGGCTGAAAGAGGTCGGCCCATGCAACCTCCTACCTTTCGGGAAATCATTGCCCTACTCAAGCATGATGGATTCGTGAAGGTCGCGCAAGTCGGTAGTCATGCTAAGTATGTTTCTGGTGACCGCGTTGTCACCGTGAACGGCTCTGGTGGTGATCGACCAAAGAAGGGCACGTGGGCAAGTATTCGTCGCCAAGCTGGATGGTGGTTGGAGGCAAAATGAGGCAGCGATTTACCTATGACTGCGTTCTCATAAAAGAAGACGATGGTTACTGCGCTAGCTTCCCGCAGATTCCCGGTGCCTTTGCCGATGGCGATACGCGCGAAGAAGCGATTGCCCATGCCACCGAGGCGCTGATGGCGTTTTTGGCCGACGACCTCAACAACGGTTTGACTCCGGCAGGGTACGAACGCTCGGCCGAGGTCGTGGCCCTTTCAGTCGAAATCGACCACGAGGACGCTCGGGAAGCGGCGTGCCGAACATTTAAAGACGCAGCGCTGGACCTCAAAGTCTCCGCTCCGCGGATTACTGCGCTGGTCAAAGCCGGAAAGCTCGATGTTGAACTCGTCGACGGCCGTCGGATGATAACGATAGACAGCATCGAGCGCTACGCCGCCCAAGAACGTCACGCCGGCAGGCCAAAGAAGTTCGTCGCAGTCCAATAACCCCCTCACTTTCACCGACTACTAGAGCCGCTCACCAAACCAACATGCGCTCTGGGCAAATAGGTTGAACGTTTCGTGCGAGAATGCCCCACAGTAAACAAACTTGCACCAGAGCGTAAGGGGCTGGCATACACATGCAGACGGTCTATCGGGTATACGAGGGAACGCGCGAGCCGCATCGGCTTGCCGTCGAGCGCACGGCCGAGGTGCTCGGCCGCGGCGGCCTGGCTTTGATCCCGACCGAGACCGTCTACGGTGTCGCCGTGGCAGTCAACGCCTTCTCGGACGCCGTGCCCCAAGATACAAGCGAATTCCCATCGTGGCCGCGCGATCCGCAGGCTGCCGTCAATGGCGCCGCAGTTCCTGCGCTCGGCACCGGCTATCGCCGTATCTTCACTCTCAAGCAACGTGAACTCACGCAAACCGTCGCTTGGCTGGTCGATGGCGTCGAAGCACTCGACCGCTATGGCGTGGATATCCCGGAAGATGCCCGCATACTCGCGCGACGATGCTGGCCGGGAGCCCTGACTATCGTGGTCAAGGCAGCCCCCTGCGTGCCGACCTTTATGCGCGCTGCCGACGACACGGTGGCACTTCGCGCTTCGGCCTCGCCCGTGGTGCAGGCGCTCATTCGCGCCTGTGGCAGCCCCCTTGCCTGCACCAGCGCCAACACGCATGGCGCGCCCGCGCCGGCAAGTTTTATCACGGTGGAGGGTCGCATCCTGGAGGGGGTCGATGTTGCCGTCGACGCCGGTGAGACCCCGTGTCGCGACGCCTCGACCATCGTGTCGTTTCAGCACGGCGAGCTCCAGATCCTGCGCCAAGGCGCACTTCCCGCATCAGAGATCGAACGGGTCCTGTCCGACCCGATGCAATAGAAAGGTTTAAGCGATGTCGTTGAATCTGGGCAGCCTGGGCATGGAAGATGCCTCGTTTGACTTTGGCGGTTCCTACATCATGGCGCTCGACTGCGGCACCACCTCGGTACTTGCGACCATCGTCGACGAGTACGGCTGCATCGTCGCGCAGGCACGTCGCAGCGTCAAAACCAGCTTTCCGCGTCCCGGCTGGGTGGAGCAAGACCCCATGGCGGTCCTTGCTAGCCAGATCGCCGTCATGATGGAAGTCCAGTTTAAGAGCGGTATCCACTCCGACCGCATTGCCGCCATCGGCATCTCCAACCAGCGCGAGACCACGGTGGTCTGGGATCGCGTGAGCGGTCAGCCGATCTATAACGCTATCGTATGGCAGTGCCGCCGTACCGCACCTCTGATCGACGAGCTTGTCGAGCAGGGCGCAGAAGGGCTGGTGCGCTCCCGCACGGGACTCACGCTCGACCCGTATTTCTCGGCCTCCAAGGTGCAGTGGATTCTCGACAACGTCGACGGCGCACGCGAAAGCGCGGCGGCGGGCGACCTCATGTTTGGCACCATCGACACCTGGCTCATCTACAACCTCACCGGCGGCCAGGTCTTTGCCACCGACTACACCAATGCCAGCCGCACGGCACTCTTTAATATCCATACGCTCGATTGGGACGACGACCTGCTGGCACTCTTTGACGTTCCACGTTCCATGATGCCCGAGGTTCGCTGGAGCTCGGGCGACTACGGCCGCGTCGCGAGCGACATCATGACCAACATGCCGCCCATCATGGGCGTGGCGGGTGACCAACAGGCGTCGCTGTTCGGCCACTGCTGTTTCCGTCCCGGCCAGACCAAAAACACCTATGGCACGGGTTGCTTTATGCTCATGAACACCGGCGACGAGATCGTCGAATCCAAGAATGGCCTGGTCTCCACCATCGGTATCGCTGCGGACGGCAAAGTCAGCTATGCGCTCGAGGGCTCTATTTTTGCCGCCGGCTCAACGATGAACTGGCTTCGCAACAACATGGGCATCATCTCGAGCGTGAGCGAGTCGGCACAACTCGCTGCTTCGATTAGCGACAACGAGGGCTGCTACTTCGTTCCCGCCTTTGCGGGTTTGGGTGCTCCCTGGTGGGACCCGCATGCTCGCGGTATCGTGTGCGGTCTGACCGGCGCCTCGAGCCGTGCGACCATCGTACGTGCCGCCTGCGAATCCATGGCATATCAGAGCTACGACGTGCTGCGCGCCATGGAGCAGGACGTGGGGCTTTCGATTGAGCGCCTGTCTGTCGATGGCGGTGCCTCGCGCAACGAGTTCATCATGCAATTCCAGGCCGACCTGCTGGATATCCCCGTGCTGCAATGCGAGACGGTGGAGACCACGGCAATCGGTGCCGCGTACTTGGCGGGTCTTGCCGTCGGCTATTGGGAAGACCTGGAAGAGCTGGAGCAAAATGCCCAGATCGTTAGGACCTTCCTTCCCCACATGTCCGCCGAGCGCCGCGAGCAAAACCTTGCGGGCTGGCGTGATGCAGTCAGGCGCTCGCTCAGCACCTCACAGTAGGGCTGCGATGGGCTGCTCGATACAACAAACCGCTAAACTAATGCATGGCGTGCGGCGGCAACATTGCTGCGCGCCTTGTCAGCAAGGCCGTTTTGCGGCCGCAACGAAAGGGGCAATCAATCCATGACCGTCACCTACGATGCGTCCCGTGTGACGCTTGTCGATCACCCGCTCGTCCAGCACAAGCTGTCGATCCTGCGCAACAAAAACACCGGCACCAACCAGTTCCGCCAGCTCGTGCGCGAACTCGCGCTTTTTGACGGCTACGAGGCCATGCGCGACCTGCCTATGGAAGACGTCGAGGTCGAGACCCCCATCACTACCGCCACGTTCAAACAGCTTGCCGGCAAGAAACTCGCCATCGTGCCCATCCTGCGTGCGGGCCTTGGCATGGTCGACGGCATCCTCGACCTGGTGCCCTCCGCTCGCGTGGGTCACATCGGCATGGAGCGCGACGAGGTCACCCACGAGCCGCACGAGTATTACTGCAAGATGCCCAAGGATATCGACCAGCGCATCTGCCTGGTCGTCGACCCCATGCTCGCCACGGGCGGTTCGGCCGAGATGGCCATCAGCTACCTGCGCGAGCGCGGTGTCAAGGACATCCGCATGCTGTGCATCGTCGCGGCCCCCGAGGGCCTCAAGTCGCTGACCGAGAAGGACCCAGATGTGCATATCTATACCTGCGCCATCGACGACCATCTCAACGAGGCTGCCTACATCGTTCCCGGCCTCGGCGACGCCGGCGACCGCATCTACGGCACGCTCTAGTCGCTGGGCTAAACGGCCGCGGCTGCAAATACGAAGAAACGGTGCGCGCGGACGAACAAAAGGCGACCGCGCGCACTCCTGTTAACGGACGTTTTGCCCTGCAGGGTTCGAGAAAAACGTATTACCGTACCTGCGGCATAAAGAAGGTCTTAAGAAAACGAACAGGTGCGTATTAACCGATGCTTTTTCGGTTGTACTTTAGCGATTGGCTCGTACAATAGTCACCAATGTTTGGCGGGAACTGTTCTGTGAAGCGTTAAAAAGGAAAGTGAGGACGCCAGTGTTTCAGATAGCCGATCTGCTCGCTATCGTTGCAGGCGCCATCGCGGGCGCAATTGCCTTCCTTCCCTTTGTCTTTACGCTCAAGCCGGTTCTTGACGATAAACAGAATGCGGACATGCTCAAGGGTATGGTGAGTCTGGCGGTCTCGGCAATCGCCCTGCTCGTCTTTACCTTGGTTGTGTTTGTGTTGTTCGGAGAGGCATTTCGCATGTTCCTCCTGGGCGAGGCGATCGGCTTCGTGGCCTTTATGGCCGCCTGCGCGGTTCGTGTCGCCAAGGCGCTGCGAGATCCTCATGAGGTCGAAAGGTAAGTCGTGGAAATTTTTGAAAAGCTGCCTGATGAGATTAATCATCTGGTCAGCGAGTTCAGCTCCACCCCTGTCGTGGGCGATCTGAGCTGCGGCATCACGCAGTACTCGTTTTGGCTGATCGTCTCCACGATCGTGCTCCTGATCGTCCTGACCGTGTTCAAGAAGAAGCAGACCCTGGTTCCCAAGGGCTTCTTCGTCAACGGTTTCGAGTACATCATCGAGTACGTCGAGAACGATATCGGCAAGGGTGTCGTGGGTGAGAACTGGAAGAAGCACTTCCCGTTCCTGTGCTCGCTTTTCCTGTTCATCCTGATCAATAACATGATCGGCCTGATCCCGGGAATGAAGCCCGGCACCGGCGCAATCGGCTCCACCGCCGCACTCGCCATCTTCGCCTTCGTGTACTTCATCTACTACGGATGCAAGGCTCACGGCGTGATCGGCTACATCAAGAGCCTCGCCCCGCAGGGCGTGAGCTTCCCGATGAACGTGCTCGTGTGGGTCGTCGAGCTTTTCTCGACCTTCCTGCGCCTCATCACGCTCGCCGTCCGTCTGTTCTGCAACATGTTCGCAGGACACGTGGTCATGGGCTCGTTCGCCATCATGGCGAGCATGTTCATGCAGCCGCTGCTTCAGCAGGTTTCCGCGGCCCACGCCGTCGGCGCCCTGCCTTCGCTGGCCTGGCTTGCCATCCTCATCCTGATCTATGCGATCGAGCTTGTGGTCGGCGCCATCCAGGCTTACGTCTTCACGGTCCTTACCGCCGTGTATGTCTCCGAGGCAGAGGAGGTCGCGGAGGAGGAGTAGCCTTCCGTTCGCGCCTTAAAGGTAAGGCAATTCGTTAAACCGCCGGTGCCCGTACCCATGGAGCCCGGCAGTTATAAAAAGGTTATCCTGCGTGAAATAAGACACGCACGACAAAGGAGGAATCGTGGGAGTTATCGGTTACGGTCTCGGTGTTATCGGCGCTGGTCTTGCTATCGGCCTGTCTGCTCTGGGTGCTACGGGTGCTATGGCCCGTCAGCCTGAGGTCCAGGGCCGCGTGTTCACCGTCTTCATCATGGGCTCCGCCTTCGGCGAGGCTCTGGCTCTGATCGGCTTCGTTGTCGCGCTGATCGTTAAATAGCACGGAGCGTCAAGTATGAATCTTTCATCCCAGAAGAGCGCGATCGCACTCTCCGCGTCCGCGGCCGCGCTGCTCATGCCGGTTTCCGCGTTCGCCGAGGACGGCGCTGCCGGTGCGGACATCCTCATCCCTAAGATGGCGGAGTTCATCCCGGCGCTTATCGCCTTCCTGATTATCTGGATCGTGCTGGCCAAGGTCGCCCTGCCGGGCATCATGAAAACCATGGAGGAGCGCGGCAAGAAGATCGAGGAGAGCCTCGACGAGGCCGAGAAGACCAAGCAGGAGGCTATCGCCAAGCGCGCTGAGTCCGACTCGATCGTCACCGACGCCCGTCGTCAGGCTGCCGACATCGTTCTCGAGGCCCGTAAGGACGCCGAGTCCGAGCGCGCCCGTATCATCGAGGCTGCTCACAAGGAGGCCGAGGAGATCATCGCCAAGGCCCATACGACCGTCGAGGACGAGCGCAAGTCCATTTACGCCGGTGCCGCGAGCTCCATCGCCGACCTGTCCGTTGCCGTCGCCACCAAGATTGTGGGCGAGGCACTCGAGGACGATGCCGAGCAGAAGAAGCTCATCGAGCGCTACATCCAGGAAGCAGGTAGCCTGAATGCCGACTAGCCGCTATCAGGACAAGGTGCTCGAGACCTACGCGCGCTCCCTTCTGGAAGCCGCTAAGGCCGAGAACCATGTGTTCGAGGACCTCGAGATGATCGAGCGCTTGGCTTCTGCCAGCCCCGAGATCATCGCCGTGCTCGACACCATGTCCAAGCGCGACCAGCTCGACCTTCTTCCCAAGGTGGCAGCTGCCTTTAAGTATGTTGCCGAGGAAGACGAGGATGTAGTGGGCGTGACCGTCACCACGGCGATCCCGCTCGACGACGAGCTGCGTCAAACCATCACTAAGAAATGCGAGCAGGACTTCGGCCGCAAGGTATTCCTTATCGAGCAGGTCGACCCGTCTATCGTGGGCGGCCTGGTGCTCGAGGCCCGCGGCGAGCGTCGTGACATTTCCGTCAAGACGCAGCTGCGCATCGCGCAGGAGACCCTCGCAAACTCTGCTAATTCGTACGGAGGTGAAGCCTAATGTCCGAAACCCTCAATGCCCAGGATATCGCCAAGAAACTGCAGGAGCAGCTCACGAGCCTCTCCGCGACGGTCGATACGCATGAGGTTTCAACGGTCGACGAGGTAGGCGACGGCATCGCACGCGTCTCCGGCCTCAAGAGCGCCATGGCAGGCGAGCTTCTGGAGTTCAAGAGCTCCGATACCGGTGAGACCGTCTTCGGCCTTGCCCAGAACCTTGACCGTGACGAGGTCGGCGCCGTTCTGTTTGGTGCCGTCGACTCCATCAAGGAAGGCGACGAGTGCCGCACCACTGGCCGCATTATGGATATCCCCGTGAGCCGTGCCATGCTCGGCCGCGTCGTCAATCCGCTCGGCCAGCCCATCGACGGCCTGGGCGACATCGTCGCCACGCACCGTCGCCCCATCGAGTTCAAGGCTCCCGGCGTCATCGATCGTACCCCGGTGTGCGAGCCGGTTCAGACCGGTCTGCTCGCTATCGACTCCATGGTGCCTATTGGCCGCGGTCAGCGTGAGCTCATTATCGGCGACCGTAAGACCGGTAAGACCGCCATCGCCATCGACGCTATCCTCAACCAGCGCGGCAAGGGCATGGTCTGCATCTATGTCGCCATCGGCCAGAAGGCCTCCACGGTTGCCAACATCCGCGAGACCCTCGCTCAGCACGGTGCGCTCGACTACACCATCATCGTTTCGGCCACCGCTGCCGATTCCGCCCCTATGCAGTACATCGCGCCTATGGCCGGTGCCGCTATCGGCGAGTTCTTTATGTACAACGGCGAGGACGGTAAGCCCGCCAGCGAGACCAACCCCGGCGGTCACGTGCTCGTCATCTACGACGACCTGTCCAAGCAGGCTGTGGCCTACCGTCAGATGTCGCTGACGCTGCATCGTCCGCCCGGACGCGAGGCCTATCCTGGCGACATCTTCTACCTGCACTCTCGTCTGCTCGAGCGTGCTGTCAAGATGTCCAAGAAGAACGGTTACGGCTCCATGACGGCTCTTCCGATCATCGAGACCCAGGACGGCGACGTCTCGGCCTACATTCCGACCAACGTCATTTCCATTACCGATGGTCAGATCTACCTGCAGTCCGAGCTCTTCTTCCAGGGTCAGCGCCCGGCAGTCGACGTGGGCATCTCCGTGTCCCGCGTCGGTGGCGATGCGCAGACCAAGGCCATGAAGCAGGTCGCCGGCAACCTCCGTCTGGACCTCGCTTCGTACCAGGAGCTCGCTGGCTTTACGCAGTTCGGCTCCGACCTCGACGAGGCTACTCAGAAGCAGCTGACCCATGGTGCTCGCATGACCGAGCTCCTGAAGCAGCCGCGTTACAAGCCGTTTGAGGTTGGCGAGCAGATCGTTACGCTGTTCGCTGGCAACGAGGGCTTCCTGGATGACTTGGAGATCGCCGACGTGCTGCCCTTCCGTGCCGAGCTCATCGAGTACATGGACAATGGCTTTGGTTCGCTGCTCGACAAGGTTCGCGCCAAGAAGATCGATGATGACACCAAGGCTGAGCTCTTGCGCGTCATCGGCGACTTCAAGCAGCAGTTCATGGCCAAGCACCATTCGGATGTTTCTGGATCAGAGGAGAACTAAGCCCCATGGCCAACCTTCGCGACATTAAGAAGCGAATCTCCTCGGTTACCACGACCAAGCAGATCACGCGCACGATGGAGATGGTCTCTACGGCCAAGATCCGTCGTGCCCTCGATCGCTCCAAGCAGGCCGAGCCCTATAAGGAGGCGCTGACCGACGTCATGTTGACGGTCGCCGGCGACGCCTCCTGTTCGGGCACCGATCCCATGCTGCAGAAGCATGAGAGCGTCAAGCATGGCCTGATTGTCGTTATTGCCTCGGACCGCGGCCTTGCCGGCGGTTTCAATACGACGGTGGAGCGCACGGCCGAAAAGCTCGCCGCTTCTTGGGCGAACGACGGCATCGAGTGCGAGATCATCGCGTGCGGGCGTAAGCCGGCCACGTATTTCCGTGACCGCGCAAACGTTGTCATGCATTTTGAGGGCAACTCCTCTGAGCCCGATTTCAATCAGGCCCGCATGATCTCCTCTCATATCTGCGATGCGTATCGTGCCGGTGAGCTTGACCGTGTCGAGCTTGTCTACCACCACGCCAAGAACCGCGTGGATCAGGAGCTTCGCGTCGAGCATCTGTTGCCGCTCGACCCCGAGATGATCGCTATGGCCCACGGTCCGCGTAAGAACGAGACCGACGCCCCTAAGCGCATCTCGTCCACGTTCGAGTTCGTGCCCTCTCCCGAGCATGTTCTCGGCAAGCTTGTGCCGTCTTATATCCTGACGGTCATCTACCAGGCCCTGATCGATTCGGCGGCTGCCGAGCAGGGTGCACGCCGCAAGGCCATGCACTCCGCGACGGAAAACGCCACCGCGATCATCTCGACCCTTACCCGCACGTATAGTCGCGTGCGCCAGGCTTCGATCACGACCGAGATTAACGAGATCGTCGGCGGAGCCTCAGCATTGGAGGAACAGTAATGGCTAATAACACCGTAAAGCTTGCGGTCGAGGAAGCCACCAAGAAGACGACTGCCGGTGATGGTCGCATCGTGCGAATCATCGGCCCTGTCGTCGACGTCAAGTTTGACGGCGCGGTGCCCCCGATCTACAACGCGCTCACGGTCGAGGCCGAGACCCCGATCGGTCATCTGAGCACGATCCTCGAGGTCGAGAGCCAGCTTCCGGGCGGCGTCGTCCGCACGGTCGCCATGTCCTCGACCGACGGCCTGCAGCGCGGCCTCATCGCCACCGATACCGGTGAGCCCATGAAGATGCCCGTTGGTCCCAAGACGCTCGGCCGCATTTGGAACGTCATGGGCAAGCCCGTCGACGGCAAGCCCATGCCCGAGGTGGAGGAGTTCTACCCCATCCACCATGCAGCGCCCCGTTTCGACGAGCTCACCACCAAGACCGAGATCTTCGAGACCGGCATCAAGGCCGTCGACCTGCTCGAGCCCTACATCCGCGGCGGCAAGACGGGTCTGTTCGGCGGCGCCGGCGTCGGCAAGACCGTTCTGATTCAGGAGCTCATCAACAACCTCGCCCAGGAGCACGGCGGCACCTCGGTGTTCACCGGCGTCGGCGAGCGTACCCGCGAGGGCACCGACCTGTTCCTCGAGATGAGCGAGTCTGGCGTTATCGACAAGACCTGCTTGGTCTATGGTCAGATGAACGAGCCGCCCGGAGCGCGTCTGCGCATCGGTCTGGCCGGCCTTACCACCGCTGAGTACTTCCGCGATCGCGGCCAGGACGTTCTGCTGTTCATCGACAACATCTTCCGCTTCTCCCAGGCAGGTTCCGAGGTTTCTGCACTGCTGGGCCGTATGCCGTCCGCCGTTGGTTACCAGCCCACGCTGGCAACCGAGATGGGCGACCTCCAGGAGCGCATTACCTCGACCAAGACGGGCTCCATTACCTCCGTCCAGGCTGTCTACGTCCCCGCAGACGACCTGACCGACCCGGCGCCTGCCACGACGTTTACGCACCTCGACGCCACCACGGTTCTTTCGCGTAGCATTTCGTCGCTCGGCCTGTTCCCGGCTATCGACCCGCTCGCATCTTCCTCCGACGCTCTCGATCCCTCGATTGTCGGCGAGGAGCACTACCGTGTCGCCGTCAAGGTCCAGGAGCTCCTGCAGGAGTACTCCGACCTTCAGGACATCATCGCCATTCTGGGTATGGACGAGCTGTCCGAGGAGCAGCGCCTTACGGTCAACCGTGCCCGTAAGATTCAGCAGTTCCTCTCGCAGTCCTTCCACGTCGCCGAGAAGTTCACCGGCAACCCCGGTGTCTACGTCCGCGTCGAGGATACCGTCCGCTCTTTCGCCGAGATTGTCGACGGCAAGGCCGATGACCTGCCCGAGCAGGCTTTCCGCTATGCTTCCACGATTGAGGACGTGCGCGAGCGCGCTCGCAAGATGGGGGAGAAGTAGGTTATGCGTATCCGCATCGTGTGCCCCGTGAGCTGCGCCTATGAGGGCGACGCTGCGTTTGTGTCGATTCCGTCCACGGATGGCGAGTTTGGCGTTCTGCCTGCTCACTCCAGCGAGATCTGCACGATCGACCGCGGTTACGTTCGCGTTTCCGATAAGGCCATGGGCACTGTCGACCACACGTTTGCCGTGGCCGGCGGCTATGCCCAGGTTGCGGACGATGTCGTGACCGTTCTCGCCGAGCGCGCTTGCGATTTGGCGACCGTCGATGCCGACAAGCTTAAAGCTGATATTCAAGGTTTTGAAGAGAAGCTGGGTAATTTGTCGGAGGATGATGCACGCCGCGCCTACCTCTATAATGAAATCGCATGGTGTAAGCTCAAGCTTGCCCAATAGTCAAACGATTTAGCGTTCGACCATTTGCGAACACATCATGCCCGGGATGGCCCAGCCACCCCGGGCATGCTTTTTGAAAGGGTAGACCTTGGATATTATCCGCGTTGAGGGTGGCCACGCCATCGGAGGCTCCGTGCCCGTTTCGGGCGCCAAGAACTCCGCGCTCAAACTCATGGCGGCAACGCTTCTGGCGCCGGGCAAGACGACGCTGCAGAACGTGCCCGATATTTCCGATGTCCACGTGATGGGCAAGGTGCTCAAAGGCATGGGCGCTACGATCGATGTTCTCGACGAACACACGCTCGAGATTGATACCTCTCAGGTCGATTCATGGGAGGCCCCCTACGAGCTCGTTGCCAAGATGCGCGCTTCCACCGCCGTCATGGGACCCCTGCTGGGCCGCTTCCATCGCGCCAAAATTGCCATGCCGGGCGGCTGCAACCTGGGTGCTCGCAAGATCGATATGCACATTCTTGGTCTTGAGGCCCTGGGCGTTGAGTTCGATACCGCCCACGGTTACATCAACGCTAATGCGCCCCAAGGTCTGCGCGGTACCACCGTCACGCTCGAGTTCGCCAGCGTCGGTGCGACCGAGAACCTCATCATGGCCTCTGTGCGCGCACAGGGCACCACGGTTATCGATAATGCCGCCCGCGAGCCCGAGATCGTCGATCTCGCTAACATGCTCAACGAGATGGGCGCCAAGATTGTTGGCGCCGGTACGCCCGTCGTGACTATCGAAGGCGTGGAAGAGCTCCATCCCGTTACCCATCGCGTGGTGGGCGACCGCATCGAGGCCGGTACCTTTATCGTTGCCGGTGCGTTGATGGCCGACGATCGCGGTGTCGACGTCACGGGTTTTTGCCCCATTCACTTGGGCATGGTGCTCAAGAAGATGGAACTCATGGGTATCGACTGCGAGCGCGTCGAAGATGGCGTCCATGTGAACCGTGCCGAGCGTATCAAGCCGGTCGACATCCAGACGCTTCCGTTCCCCGGTTTCCCGACCGACATGCAGGCGCAGATTATGGTGCTCTCCGCCCTTGCCGACGGCAGTTCCGTTATTACCGAAAATATCTTCGAGAATCGCTTTATGTTTGCCTCTGAGCTGGTGCGCATGGGTGCCGACATTCGTATCGAGAGCCATCATGCCATGATTCATGGCGTCAAGGGCTTCTCGGGTGCACAGGTTACCTCGCCCGATCTGCGTGGCGGAGCGGCCCTCGTCGTAGCGGGCTTGATCGCCGACGGGACGACCGAGGTTTCGGCCATCCATCACATCAAGCGCGGCTACGAGCAGTTTGTCGAAAAGCTGCAGGCGCTCGGCGCGCATGTCGAGCATGCTACCGTCCCCGATCCCGTCATCTACTAATACAGGTTGCCTATGTTTAATAAAAAGCCCCTCGCGGATACCACCGCCCGAAGACCCTCAACTGGTGCGCAGGCCAAGATCTACAGTCGCGATAACGTGGCTCGCTATTCCGAGCGCGCTCGTCAACGTCGTCGTAGCCACACGATTCGTCACGTCGCGCTCATTGTCGTGCTTGGCGTGCTGCTGAGTGCCACTACCGCTGCCGGCCTGTGGTTTGCCACCATTATGGGCAAGCTCGGCGATTCCAATGTCATTACCGACAATCTGCGTCGGGTTCTGGTTGACACCGATGAGGCAAAGGATCCGTTCTACGTGCTGCTTCTTGGCACCGACGGCCGTCCGGGCGAGGATACGTATCGTGCCGACTCGATTATCCTGGCACGCATCGACCCCACGCAAAAGCAGGCGACGCTCATTTCCGTTCCGCGCGACACCAAGGTCGAGTACAAGGGCGAGACCATGAAGATCAACGCCTGCCATACCGTTGGCGGCGCCGAGGCCATGGTCGAGGCGGTCAACGAGCTGTGCGGTGTTCAGATTTCCCACTATGCCGAGGTCAGCTTCGACGGTATGCAGGCGCTGATTGATTCGGTTGGCGGTATCGACATTAACGCAACCGATGATGTTGACGACCCCGAGCACCTGGATATTAAGATTACCGCTGGCCAGCAGCATATGGACGGTGCCACCGCCCTTACCTATGCCCGCTGCCGCTACACCTATGCCGACGGCGATTACACGCGCATGCGCCACCAGCGTCAGGTGCTTGGCGCCCTTGCCAACCAGATTCTCAATAACTTCGATGCCACGAAGATCTTTGGCCTGGTTAATTCGCTGTCCGATATGCTCGTAACCGATATGAGCGTTCAGGATATCGTGGCTACGGTCAACGCCATGCGCGGTATGGATGTCGACGGTATCTACTCGGCCAACCTGCCCTCGTACGCCGACGACAGCACCATGATCGACGGTGTGAGCTACGTCTTTGTCTACGAGGACGAGCTCAAGGAAATGATGGAGCGCGTCGATGCCGGCAAGGATCCCAAGGGTCCCAACACCATGGGTCTTTCCGACGGTTCCAGCTCTACGATCGGCGACCTGAACAACAACACGTCTGACGACTACGCAAACGGTACCGCAACCTCATCGGTCAGCTCTGACGATTCCGATGACTCAAGCGATTCGAGCGATTCGGACTACTACGAAGAGCCCACCGGCGACGGCAACGGCTACGAAGCCAATTATTAGGGTTACGCGGGCTTACCAGCCCGCGTAACCAGTTGACGCTGCAAACCCGCCAGAGCGGCAATCTGCCTTTCAACTTCGGCGGCATGATCAAAAGATCAATGCCGCCTCGTTTCAAGGCACCTTGCTCGCTCTGGCGGGTTTTCGCTCATATGACCCAATCCGCTGTCAAGAGCCACAATGGCCCCGCCGACCGC
>CAUASQ010000026.1 GCA_958431945.1 uncultured Collinsella sp.
GCCAGCCCCTGGCCCCGACCCGCGAGGGCTACACCTTCGCCGGCTGGACCTACGATGCTGCCGGCACCGACCCGGTCGACTTCAGCAAGCCGCTGGTCGGCGGCGGCGACCACGCCACCCTGTTCGCTCAGTGGGACATGGTCAAGGAGGACAACTCCATCGACGTCCTCTACGTTGCCAACGGCGGCACATTCTTCGACGGCAACGAGACGCTCCAGGGCGTGACCGACGGCGACGGCGTCGCCCGCCAGCCCCTGGCCCCGTCCCGCGAGGGCTACACCTTCGCCGGCTGGACCTACGACCGCGACGGTAAAGACCCGGTCGACTTCAGCAAGCCCGTCCAGGGCGGCGGCGACCACGTGACGTTCTACGCCCAGTGGAACATGGACGTCGAGGCCAACTCCATCGACGTCCTCTATGCAGCCAACGGCGGCACGTTCTTCGACGGCAACGAGACGCTCCAGGGCGTTACCGACGGCGACGGCGTCGCCCGCCAGCCCCTGGCCCCGACCCGCGAGGGCTACACCTTCGCCGGCTGGACCTACGACCGCGACGGTAAAGACCCGGTCGACTTCAGCAAGCCCGTCCAGGGCGGCGGCGACCACGTGACGTTCTACGCCCAGTGGACCAAGAACGAGACGCCTGCTGTCCAGACCCACAAGGTCAATTTCTATGTTGCTGGTTCCACCACCACTGTTGAGGTTGAGGACGGCAAGACTGTTGCTCAGCCCAGCGATCCTTCCGTTGATGGCTTCAACTTTGTCGGCTGGTCTTCTTCCAAGGAGTCCTTCAAGAAGTTTGACTTCTCTACTCCTATCACCGAGGACACCACTGTCTACGCCTTCTTCACTGCTAAGACCCCCAAGTCCGATTCTTTGAAGAAGAATGATGGCAAGAAGCAGGTTCCTGCTGACAAGAAGGACGAGGCTAAGGCCAAGAAGAACGACGCTGCCCTTCCTACCACTGGTGACCCGACCTTTGTTGTGACCTCTGCTGCTGCCCTTACCGGCGCCGTGGCTGTCGCTGTGGGCATGTACATGACCAAGCGTCGCGAGCACTAATCACTTCTAGTGTTTACCTCCGGGCTTATTTAGCCCAAACCTGATAGCCGCGTGGGGACCCGACCCCCACGCGGCTTTTATGTTTTAGTTATCTTGCGTGAGTATTGTCGGCCCCTGCATTCGATTTCAGATGCCCATGTCATATAAAAGAGCGCCGCTGCGATGTGTGCAGCGGCGCTCTTTTGCGTTGATTTTTGTTGGGCGAGCTCGGCCCTAGGCCAGCGCGCGTACGTTTGAGGAGATCTTCAGCACCAAAAACTCGGTCGAGGAGCCCAGCTTGAGCAGGTCGCCGTCGTGGATAGGAATCTGCTTGTCCTCGTCACCGGCGGTGCGCAGCGAGCGTGGTTTTTCGATAACGGTGGTCGCGCCGCTGCGTGTCACCAGCACCGTTCCATTGGTGGAGCGAAGGCCGCTTGCGAGCCATGTGCCGTTAGAAAACGCTACACGCAGGTGCCGGCGGGATACATCGGGTCCTACGTTGGTGATGGCGTTTCGGTCGCGTGCGAACGAGCCTAAAACCGTGCCCTCGGGATCGAGGCTCAAGGGATAGATTGGCGGTAAGGCCGAGCCGTCTTTTGCAAGCCTGAGCAGCCCCAGTTTTGCAGGAGGCTCGTTGACCTTGTGGTTGGTATCCTGCGCCTGGACGACCTCGGTGGTCTCGAGCGTGCCAAAGGTCTGGGCTAGCTGTGTGATGGCAAAGTCTTTGACTTCGGAGGCGGCGGCATTGGGATCGGCCAGGCATCCACAGACCGTTAGCGCAAGGAGTTCCAAAAGGCGCCGGTCGCTTTGCTTGAGGCCCGGCATGACGGCGATGCGGTCAAAGATATTGCGCAGGATGGAACCATCGAGCTCCCAGTGTTCGAGCGACGTTGCCATGCGCTCGAGGGCATGCGCCGTAATGGCTTGCTGGCGAGCGTTGGCGGCCGCTGGACTGCTGCCGCCGCCGATTTTTACAGCGGCGGCCAAGTTCTGGACGCTCTGCGAAAAATCGGCAAACATCTCGGGGTCGATCTTGTCGGTACCCGGAACGACGTGCACCACGCGTCGCGATAGGAACGTCTTTTCGGTAATGCGAAACCTTGGGGCCGGTCTGGAGCCCATCGGCTTGTCCGAAATCAAGATGCGCGCCGCTTCGCGATTATTGATCTGCAGGTCGCACTTAAGGAAATCAAAGAGCACCTCGGAAGGTGTTTCCGCACGCATGATGCAAGGCTCCTTTCTGGTATCCGGGGAAGGTGTTAGATGCAAAAGCCGGGCAGGACGTAGGTCATTTGGTCCGGCTTGTTTCCGGGCGTTGCCCAGCTAAATACGTCGCCGTCTTTTCCAACGCGGTTAAAGTACGTCGAGTCGGCGCCTTCGCTGCAGTCGGCGCTGGGGGTGCGCTCCCAGTAGCAGATCTTTTTGCCAGCGACGGTGCGGACCATGGCATCGTTGGTGGTCAGGCCGCTCACATTCTGCTCGCGATAGAGTTGGTACTGCTCGCCTTCTTCGCTGTAGAGGGCAGAAAGGTACTCGCAGCCTTCTGCGAACGTTTCGGGCGCCTGGTAGCCGCACAGCTCGCTCATGGACGGCAGCCACAGCTTGTCGTCGGTGGCGGTGATGCTTGAAGCGTTTTTGGTTGCACCGGTGTTATTGGTCAGCTTTCGCACCGAGCGAATCTGAAGATGGAGATCGTTGGGCAGCGTGGCCATGCCCTCGCCCGCCAGCCATTCGCGAAGAGACGATTGCTCCCAGCCGCCCGTCGCGGCGCTGTCGTTTACGGGGCGCATTGCGATGGGGGTGCGGAACATAAAGGTGATGCCCGCGGGGAGGCCGTCATCGGTGAGCGTGTCTGCCTTAAAGCCCACGATCTGGACTTGTGCCTTGGTCCCGTCGGAAAGCCTGACGGTCTTGGTGTTCTCGTTTTCGAGCGACTGCTCGCTGTTTACCAGGTGGTAGGTTTCGGCAATCTCGAGCGCCTTTTTGTTGGAAGATGTCTCTTGGATTTTGCGGGAGATCAGGGCGAGTTCTTCCCAGGTGTAATCGTCGAGTGACGGCTTAATGCCGTGCGCAAGGTCGATGAGTCCCTAGCACCCCGTGGCAAGGGCAGAAGCTACGATGCCGGCAACGCAGACGCCGCCGAGCGCGAGCGCGGCGCGACGCGAGATGAGCGGGTGGCGCGTCTGGGCCTTGTCGGAGCCGGAAGGCTTCGGTTGTTGGCTAAAGTCGACCGGGGTGGGCAGCGGCGTACGCGGCTCAAAATCGATGCCTTTAATCCAGGCATCGAGCTTGCCGACAATCGAAGACAGCGGCGCGCGCTGGGACTGCTCGTTATGGATGCCGCTCATAATGACATCGACGAGCTTTTGGTCGCCGGGTAAGCGCGCCTCGAGCGGCTCGGGTTCGTGCTCGATCTTGTACAGGTAGGGTGACTGGTCCATATGCTCGTTTAGGCGATATGGCGTGTGACCGGCATAGAGCGTGTAGAGCACGCTGCAGAGCTCGTATGTATCGATGCTGGGCGACGTGCGAAGCGGCGCCAGCTCGGGGATGTCGTTGGAGAGCATCTCGGGCGGGGCGAACTCAGGGGTGCCGTTGCGCCAGATGCCGGTGGACATGGTAAACGAAGGGTCCGAGCGCTTGATGCTGGAGCTGCCCAAATCGACCAGGCAAAGGTCGAAGCTGCAGTGCGCAATTTGCTGGGCAAGAGGCCGGCGCGTCGTGCGAATGATGATATTGCGCAGCGAGATGTCGCGGTGCGCAAACGGCGCATCGAGGTTTTGGGCGCCCAGGAGAATCTCTCCCAGGCGTTTTCCGATGGCGGCGACGGTGTTGGCGGGGATGCGGCCGCCGTCGGCGGGGTCGGTTAGTTCTGCCACGGCATCGCGAAGGGGCAGGCCCTCGATCCACTCCATAAGGATGGCCGGCGTGTTGCCGGTGTAGCCGTAGCCATAGGTTTTGGCAAAACCGCTCAACAGGGAGACGGCCGCAAGATTGCGATATTCCTCGGTGAGCGTCTTGATGTCCGAAGGGGTGACGGCGGGGCCGTTTTCTTCGCGGCTATCGAGAGGCCACAGCGTTTTGAGTGCAAAGGTCTCGCCCTCGGTGTTGGCGACCTTGCGAAGATGGTGGGAACCTCCGTCGACTGCCCCACAATCCAGCAGGGTGGTAAAGCGGCGAATGGTATCGGGGTCTTCGGAGGTCGCAAACATTGCGTTTGGTTCAAAGGGGGACAACGCGATGATATTCATGTCCGTGTCATACGTCACGGGGCGATCCTTTCGAAAAGAAAATGTATAACGGTGATGTTCGTGAAAAGGTAGCACAACCGTTGACTTAATTGAAAAGGTGCCGTTATTTGCATGGGTTGATGCAAATAACGGCACCTTGTGCGTCGATAATGTGTGCGCGGGCTAGTCGGTGATGCGGATGACCAAGAAGCGCGTCGTGGCACCCAAGCAGAGCATATCTCCGTTGTGAATCTCGACGGGGGTGTTGGCAAAGTTGGCGGGGCGGTCACGGCGGGCCGGCTCGATAGGCTGGCGGCAGCGGTCGACGCCCGAGATCAAAAACGATCCGTTGGTAGAGTCGAGGCCCTGCGCAAACCAACGCCCATCTTGCAGCCAAACGCGCAGGTGCTGGCGCGAGACATCGGAATCGACGTCAGTGATGGCGTTTTCGTCGCCCGTCAGCGATCCGATAATGCTGCCCGTCGGATCCATGGATAGGGGGCGCAGCGGCGGACGCGCCGAGTTGCCCACAACGCGCAGCAGGCCCAGGCGAATATCTCCCGTAGGGCGTGCGGCAGCCGAGAAAAACGAGGTGACGGTTGTCTCGACGGTGCCGAGCGTCGAGAGCATCTGGTCGGACACAAACGACTCGGTGTATTCTATGGCGCGGGCGGGGTCGCCAAGACAGCCGGTAACGATAAAAAAGACCAGGTGGATGTAGAGGCGATCTTTAATGTCGCTATCGTCGGCGGTCTCGATGCGCTCGACGCCGTTCCTAAAGAGCATGCCGTCGACGCCGCAGTTGGTAAGGGCATCCTGCATGTTCGGGACGCACGACTCCATATAGCGCTTAACGATCTTGCTCAGCGATTGGGGGTCGGAGCCTCGGTTTTGCATGATGAGGTTGAGTATCTGGCGCGCACTTTGTTCAAAGGGTGCAAAAAGCAGCTCGGGAAGGTCACCGGGCTTAGCGTGAACGATTTCGCGTGAGATAAACGACGGGACCGTCAAGCGTTCGGAGATGAGGCGTCCACCGTAACGGGCGTTGCCGGCCATGAGAATTTGCGCGGCGTTACCGTTGTTGATGCGACCGAGCGACTTAAGCCCGGCGTACAATGCACAAGATGGAGTGTCGGCCATTTGTTTTTACCCCTCCCCCTCCTCAAAAAGTGACATTGAATACGTAAGCAATATCAATTATAGGCGCTTTGCAGCTCGAAATGCTCGCCAGGGGGCGCGGACGGTGTAAATCGCTGCCGGAAGACAGCAAATCAAAAAGCGGAGAGTGGATTAATAAGCTGGGAAAACGCGTTAGCAAGACCGTTGTGGGCAACATTTGGCATGATGTCGCTTTGGCTTTTGGCCACGGGGTCGTGCGGTACCATAAACGTTAATGAACTTTGACGTACGACCCGCCGAGCTTGCCCCGGCGGGCTTTTGGCGTTGCAATGCCGGAGGAACAGCATGCTCATTCACCGTATAGCCGCGCAGCTCTACACTGCCGAGGCCTTGCAGGCCGTCGAGGCCGGGCTCGATGCTGGCGAGGACGTGACGCTGGCTGTGTCGCAGTCGGGCCGCACGCTTATGGCGGCCGCCCAGTTTGCGCGCCGTCCGCGCCCGACGGTCTATATCGTGAGCGGCGAGGATGCGGCCGATCGCGCCGCGCGTAGCCTTGCCGCTTATGTGGGCCTGGCACACGTGTGCCGTTTTCCTGAGCGCAAGGACTATCCGTGGCGCGAGCAGGCGCCGGACGACGCCGTGGTGGCGCAGCGCTGCGAGGCTCTGGGGCGCATCGTGCGCGGGGACAACTGCATCATGGTCGCCTCGGCTCGCGCGCTGCTGCGCTGCGTGCCGCCGGTCGAGAGCCGCTACTGGGAGTCCACTACTTTTGCGGTGGGCGAGGAGATTCCCTTTGACGAGGTGCCGCAGCGCTTGGTGGGCATGGGCTACACCAATGCCGGCGCCGCCGATGCGCCCGGCTTGTTTCGCGTTCACGGCGACACCGTCGAGGTGTTCCCCGCACAGGAAAAGGCACCCGTGCGCATCGAGTTCTTCGGCGACGAGATTGACCGCATCCGCCGCATGGTGAGCTCCACGGGGCAGACCATCGGCAACGAGGACAGCATCGAAATCTTTCCCTGCCGCGAACTGGCACTCACCGACGAGGCCGTCCACAACATGCATGTGGCGCTCTATCGCGCCAGCCAGGATGACAGCAAACTGGCGGCGCTGCTCGAGATGGTGGATGCGCGCATCGTCACGCCCGAGCTCGACCGCTTTTTGCCGGTGATGTACGGCCAGACCGTAAGCCCGTTGGCGCACGTGAGCGGCAAGGCGCTCGTGGTTCTGTCCGAGCCGCGCTCGCTGTTCGACGACTGCCTGCGCGCCTACGAGGATATCGAGGCGCGTGCCGGCGAGGCAGGGATTGACCGCCTGGATGGTCTGTACGTGCGCGCTCAACAGCTCGATTTTGGTGCCCAGCAGCGCTTGAACTACGTAAGCCTCATCCGTGCCGGCGGTGCGGTGACGGCCGAGCTCAAGATTGAGCAGCCTGCTATCGCAGGCTCGGACAACCGTTTTATGACGCGCGTTCAGGAAGTCGTGGGCAAGCGCTATGCCTGCGTGTTTGCCATTCCCGACCGCGGCGCGCGCGAGTCGATGGAGCTCACCTTTGGCGACGAGGGCATTACCTTTGAGGAATCGCTGACGGCCGCGCCCGAAAACGCCGGCGTCATTGGCGAGCGCGTGCGCGTGGCGGCGGCAGATTCTGCCGATCGTGCTGCCCGTCAGGATGCTCATGCTGCAATTCGCGAGCGTAAGGCTGACGCGCTCAACGCCCGCTCGCTCGAGGCGGGCGCGGCCCAGGCTGCCGCCGGTGCTGCCGTGCCCACTATCTCGCGCGGACGCGTGACCTTTGTCGATGCCGCCCTGCCGCAGGGCGTGGTGGTGCCCGATGCCAACCTGGCCGTGTTCTCGATCGCCGACCTCAACGCCCGTATGGATGCCAACCGCGCGCGCAGCCGCCGCAAGGTGGACATTACGCAGATCACGTTTCCGTTTAAGCCGGGCGACTACGTGGTGCACGCCACTCACGGCATCGCGCTCTTTAGCGAGATCGCGCGCCAGGAAGTGGGCGGCAAGGAGCGCGACTACTTTTTGCTGGAATATGCCGACGGCGACAAGCTCTACGTGCCGCTCGAGCAGGTCGACCGCATCACGCGCTATGTTGGCCCCGACGGCGACAAGCCGCGCCTGACCAGGCTCAACACCGCCGACTGGACGCGGGCTACCAACAAGGCGCGCAAGAATGCCAAAAAGCTGGCGTTTGACCTGGTCGACCTGTATACACGCCGCTCGTCGATTACCGGTATCGCCTGCCCGCCCGACACGCCCGAGCAGATCGAGATGGAGGAGAGCTTTCCCTACGACGAGACGCGCGACCAGCTGGAGGCTATTGCCGACATCAAGGCCGACATGGAAGCGCCCAAGCCCATGGACCGCCTGCTGTGCGGCGACGTGGGCTTTGGCAAGACCGAGGTTGCCCTGCGCGCGGCGTTTAAGTGCGTGGACTCCGGCCGCCAGGTCATGGTGCTCTGCCCCACGACCATTCTGGCCCAGCAGCACTATGAGACGTTCTTTGAGCGCTTTGCCCCGTTTGGCCTCGAGGTCGAAGTGCTCAGCCGCTTCCGCACCCCGGCGCAGCAAAAGCGCGCGCTTAAGGCGTTTGCCGAGGGCACGATCGACGTGCTCATCGGCACGCACCGCTTGCTTTCTGCCGACGTGAACCCCAAGAACCTGGGCATGGTGATCATCGACGAGGAGCAGCGCTTTGGTGTGCAGCACAAGGAGCAGCTCAAGAACCTGCGCGAGCAAATCGACGTGCTCACGCTTTCGGCAACGCCTATTCCGCGAACCATGCAGATGGCCACGAGCGGCGTGCGCGACATGAGCCTGATCACCACACCGCCGACCGGGCGTCGTCCCGTGATCGTGCACGTGGGGGAGTACGACCCCGATGTGGTGAGCGCGGCGATTCGCCTGGAGGTGGGCCGCGGCGGCCAGGTGTACTACGTGTCCAACCGCGTTAAGACCATCGATGACGCCGTGGCGCGCGTGCATGAGGCCGCGCCCGAGGCGCGCGTGGGCGTGGCACACGGCAAGATGAGCCCGCGCGAGGTCGAGGACGTGATGATTGAGTTCGCGACCAAAAAGATCGATGTGCTCATCGCCACGACCATCGTGGAGAGCGGCATCGACAACGCAACGGCCAACACGCTGATCATCGAGGACTCGCAGCGCCTTGGCCTGGCACAGCTCTACCAGCTCAAGGGCCGTGTGGGCCGTTCTGCCACGCAGGCATACGCGTACTTTATGTTCCCCGGCGAGCTGCCGCTCACCGAGGAGGCGACGGCGCGCCTGACCGCACTGTCCGAGTTCCAAGACCTGGGCAGCGGCATGCGCATTGCCATGCGCGACCTGGAGATTCGCGGCGCCGGCTCGCTTATGGGGGCCGAGCAGCACGGCAACCTGTCGAGCGTGGGCTTTGACCTGTTTACGCAGATGCTGGGCCAGGCTGTGGCCGAGGCGCGCGGCGATGACGACGCCGGCGTGGAAGCGGCGAGCGTGGGTATTAATCTGCCGGCCGACTACTTCTTGTCCGAGGAGTACCTGCCGGCGGTGGACCAGCGCGTGCTCGTGTACCGCAAGCTCGCAGCGGCCGAGGACCTGGAGAGCATCGATGAGGTGCAGGAAGAGACCGAGGCCGCGCATGGCGAGCTGCCGTTGGCAGGACTCAACCTGTTCAATCGCGCACGAATCCGCATTCGCGGCGAGCGCCTGGGGCTCGAGAGCGTCACGCTCAGCGGCGGTCGCATCACGTTTTTGGGCGTCGACGTGCCCAAGAAGGTGGCCTTTGAGCTAAAGACCCGCTATGGCGCGGTGAACTTCCCCAAGAGCCGCAAACTGTCGGTGCCCTACAAGGCGGGCGCCGGCGCGGGCAGCGGCCTGGGTCGCGGTCTCGACGCCAACGACGGTACCGGCCCCGTGGCCGCGGCACTCATGCTGTTGCAGCAGTTGGGTGCGAGCGACGACGACTAACGGGTCGACGCTGCAAACGCCCCATTTGGGCACTCTGGTTCCATCGAAAGGAAAGCATGTTCGGATACATCTATAAGAAAGACGTCGCCATTATCGCGGTTGTCCTGTGTCTTTGTCTGGGCGTGGGCAGTTTCTTCGACTATCAGATTTCGAGCGCGCTGTTCAACATCGGCAGCATGTACGGTCGCTTTGTCGAGGCGGCCGGCGAGCTGCCGTTCGAGCTGACGGCGAGCATCGCGGGCGTTATGCTCGTGCGCTCGGCACGCCCCGATTCCAGGGGGAGCAAATGGCTCGCTGCGCTGGGCGTTTTGATCAACGTGGGTCTGGTCGGCTACGAGATTATCGGATCGCTGCGCGTCGGCGGCAAGCTCATCGCGTTTCAGCTGGTGCTGACGTTTGTGCTGGTCATTGCGGTTAACGTTATTGCCTATCGCCTTACGCGCGACACCGCGCCCGACGAGCTCACGCGCTGGGCGTTGATGGTACTTGCCGTGTGGGTCGCTCAGGCCATTATCCTCAACGTGATCGTCAAGCCGCTGTGGTCGCGCCCGCGCATGCGCGTGATCGAGGTCACGCCGGGGCTCAATTTTCAGCCGTGGTGGGTAATCGGCAATCCCGACAAGTGGACCTATATCGCCGCCGGCGTGATCAAGGACGGGTTCAAGTCGTTCGCGAGCGGGCACACCGCGCATGCGGCGATCGGCCTTATGCTTGCCGGGCTTCCCGCGGCAGCCTTTACGGAAAAGCCTTCGCGTCGCCGCGTGATCTTTTGGGCTGCGGCTGTGGTCGCGGCGCTCGTCGCCTTTGGTCGCATCGTGATTGGAGCACACTTTTTGAGCGACGTGAGCTGCGGTTTTGCCCTGGTACTGGCACTTGAATGTCTTGCCGCGCGCATTGCCTATCCCAACGGCGTACAATAGCCCCGTTTGAATCATCGGGTCCGTGCCCGGCTAGAGAGGATTGCCATGCTCGCGTTTAACAACGACTATTCCCACGGTGCACATCCGGCAGTGCTGCAGGCGCTCGTCGACACCAACATGGAGCCGCAGCCCGGCTACGGTACCGATGCACACACCGAGCGTGCCAAGCAGCTTATCCGCGAGGCCTGTCAGGCCCCCGATGCCGACGTGTTTTTTCTGGTGGGCGGCACGCAGGCCAACGCGACGGTGATCGATATGCTGCTTGCGCCCTACGAGGGCGTCGTTGCTGCCGAGACTGGCCACGTCGCCTGCCACGAGGCGGGCGCCATCGAGTTTGGCGGCCACAAGGTGCTCACCATTCCCGGCTACGAGGGCAAGATACACGCCGAGGACCTCGAGAACTATATCCAGGTGTTCTACGAAAACGAGAGCTACGAGCACACGGTGTTCCCGGGCGCCGTGTACGTGAGCCTGTCGACCGAGTACGGCACGCTGTACTCCAAGGCCGAGCTCGCGGCGATTCACGCGGTGTGCCAGAAGCGTGAGATTCCGCTATTTGTGGACGGTGCTCGCCTGGCCTATGCGCTGGCGGCCGATGAGTGCGACATTACCCTGCCCGAGCTGGCGCAGCTGTGTGACGTGTTCTACATCGGCGGCACCAAGTGCGGCGCGCTCTGCGGCGAAGCTGTGGTGTTCTGCGGCATGCACGCCCCGGCGCACCCCATTCCGCGTATTAAGCAGCACGGCGCGCTGTTGGCCAAGGGCCGCCTGACGGGCGTGCAGTTTGAGGCGCTCTTTACCGACGGCCTATATTTTGAGATTGGTCGCCAGGCGATTGAAACCGCGCAGGCGCTTCGTCGCGTGCTGCACGAGCGCGGCTACCAGTTCTTTTTGGAGACGCCCACAAACCAGCAGTTTGTGATTCTGCCCAACGAGGACATGGCCCGCATTCGCGAGCATGCCTCGATCGAGTACTGGGAAAAGTACGACGAGACCCACACGGTGGTGCGTTTTTGTACCAGCTGGGCCACGACGCAGGAGGACATCGACGCGCTGGCGGCTGTCCTGTAGTCTGATGTAATGACGAGGGGCCGCCTTGCGCTGGGTTTGGCGCAGGGCGGCCTTTGCTTTTGAGGGGGAGGGGCTGCATGCCCGAGATGTCCGAGCCGACGATTCGCCTGGCGACGCCCGAAGACGCGCCGGCGTTGCTTGCCATCTATGAGCCGTATGTGCGCCAGACGGCGATTACCTGCGAATACGAGGTGCCGAGCGTTGAGGAGTTCGCCGGGCGCATCGAGCGCACGCTCAAGCGCTATCCGTATCTGGTGATGGAGCTGGACGGGCGTCCGGTAGGCTATGCCTACGTGAGTCCGCTTAACAGCCGCGAGGCATACGACTGGTCGGTCGAGACGTCGATCTACCTGGCGCGCGACGTGCGCCACGGCGGGTTGGGCCGCAAGCTGCACGATGCGCTCAAGCAGTGTCTGATCGCGATGGGCATCACCAACATGTGCGCGCTCATTGCCGTGCCGCACGACAAGGACGACGAGTACCTGACGCACAACAGTCAGGATTTCCATGCCCATATGGGGTATCGCCTGGTCGGCGCTTTTGACCGCTGCGCCCAAAAGTTCGGCCGCTGGTACGACATGTGCTGGATGGAGTTGGTCCTAGCCGAGCGCACGCCCAACCAACCCAAGCCAACCTGGTTCCCCGACCTCCCCAAACCTACCATTTAGGGACAGGTTTATTTTGGCAGGTTAGCCGATGGGCTCGGTGTATTTGGCGCGGTCGGTGCGCTGGATGCGCTTGGAGACATGGAGCGGGCGGCCGTCGGTGTCGTAGACGTAGTCGGTGATCAGGATCAGCGCCTGCCCGCGCTCGACGTTGAGCAAAAACGCCTCGTTTTGCGAGGCGTAGCACACCTCAAAGGTCTTGTGCCCCTGTGCCGGCGCGCGATGGAATTCTTGGCGCAGCGTGGCGTAGAGCGAACCGTTGATATCGCGATCGATGAGCGCCTCAAAGCTCGGTGGTAAATAGGTGGTCTCCAGGCACAGTGGCGCATCGTCCAGATAACGCAGGCGGACAAGTTTGACGAGCTTGCTGCCCACGGCGGCGTCAAAGAACTTAGCTATGCTGCCGCCCGCCTTGGTAAAGCCCGAGTCCACCGTGCGCGTGGTGGGCTTCATGCCCTGACCCTGGACCTGCGCCGTATAGCTCGAAAACACCAGGTTGTTCTCGTGGAGCGCTGGCGTGTCGGCCACAAAGGCGCCGCGTCCGCGCTCGGTGCGCACCAGGCCCTCGTCAACTAACACCTTAAGGGCATGGCGTACGGTGCTGCGCGACAGTCCCGATTCATCCATGAGTTCCATCTCGGACGGCAGCTTGTCTCCGCGTGCGTAGGTGCCGGAGGCGATGCGGTCGCGCAGCATGCCCGCCAAGCGCTCGTATTGGGCCAGTTTCTTTTTAGACGAAGCGTTCATGCGATCAACCTGTATCTAACCTGTATGCGAATCTAATTGAGCATGTATCCAATACAATAACAAAACCGCTGGTAGCTAGTCATCGAAAACCGCATCAGCAAAATTTCTAAGACAAATATAGCATACAACTAGTCGACATTACCAAAACATGTATGTAACTTGTATGCCTGTGATGAGCATCAAATGAGAAGAAAGGCTGATGCACGATGACTACTCAGGAACAGGTTAAGGATGTCGTCTCTCAGGTTTTGGATGACAAGGCAGACAAGGGCGGCATCAAGCGCGTCGTGTGGATTGGCGCCGGCGGATCCAACGGCGGCAACTATCCTGCCCAGTACTTTATGGAGCACGAGGCCACGCAGGTCGTGAGCTCCAGCTACACCAGCAACGAGTTCGTGCACGCAACCCCTGCCTACGTCAACGAGAACACCCTGGCCGTCGTCGTGTCCATGCGCGGCACCAAGGAGACCATCGTCGCCGCCCAGGTCGCCAAGGACCACGGCGCCAGCACCATCGCAATCTATGTTGACGAGTCCGGCCTCACCGAGGTTTGTGACTACAAGATCCAGTATGACAGCCTGGCCGTCGACGAGTCCTGCATGGGCCGTACCAACTCCGCCGTCGTGACCATGATCGCCATGGAGCTTACGCAGCAGACCGAGGGCTATGCCGAGTACGAGACCGCTATGGCCGCTTTCGACCTGGTCGACCCCATCTATCGCAAGGCCGTCGAGTACACCCGTCCGCTCGCTGCCAAGTGGGCCGAGCAGAACGCCGACAAGCCCTGCATCAACGTGATGGCTCAGGGTCCGCTCTTTGGTGCCGCCTACGTCTTTAGCATCTGCAACGTGCAGGAGATGCTGCAGATCGACTCCTGCACCATCAACACCTGCGACTTCTTCCACGGCCCCTTCGAGATCCTGGACAAGCGCACCTCGCTGTTCCAGCTCATCAGCGTCGGCCGCAGCCGCTGCAACGACGAGCGCGGCATCCGCTTCGTCAACCAGTACGGTGGCGAGCGCGTCTATCAGCTCGACGCCAAGGAGCTCGGCCTCAACGACATCAAGGACAGCGTGAGCGAGTACTTCAACCACCTGATTTTTGCCCCGATTCTCAACAACGTGTATATGCGCGCTCTCTCTGCTGTCACCCACAAGGACTACATGACGCGCCGCTACATGTGGAAGTTGGACTACTAGGGGATATTGGTTCCGCCGTTCTACCGAACGGCGGACCGGCCGACGCTGCGCACCCGGCATTTGGCCAATCTGCCGTTCAATTTCAAAGGCGCGACCAGAAGGTCAGCGCCTTTTCATTTCACGGCGCCTTGGCTCAAATGACGGGCGCTCGCTGACATTGCCAAAACGTCGGCGTTGCCGTGGTTGGCACTTGGGGACGTTCCTTTTGTGCCGGCACTTGGGGACACTCCTGGGAATCATTTCCTCGTTCACCGATTTGTGTCTTGAAAAATGTATATAACGACTATAACGTAGTGTGAAACATATTGAAAACAATACCGAGGAGGCTGCGTTGAAGAAAAGCAATCTGGGCTATGTGCTGGTGCTGATCGCCGCGCTTATGTGGGGCAGCATCGGAATCTTTGTAAACGGCATTGCGGCCATGGGCGTTTCGTCTCAGAGCATGGCGGCCTTTCGCTTGTTGGTCGGAGCGCTTATCTTGGCGCCGGTCCTGATGTTTATGGGCTGCCGTCCGGGTGAGGGGTCTACCGTGGCTCAGGGTCCCCTGACGCTATTCAAGGCAAGCCCCAAAGAGCTCGTCCCCTGCGCGCTTGTCGGTATCGTCGGTTTAGCCGCCGCCAACACCTGCTATTACGAGTGCATGCGCGAGGTGGGTATGTCTACGGCCTCGGTGCTGCTCTACACCTCGCCGGTGTTTGGCGTCATGCTCGGCCGCGTGCTTTATCGCGAGGACGTGACCCCCAACAAGCTCGTTGCCATTGTCTTTAACATCGTTGGCTGCGTGCTTGCGGTGACCAATGGCGACCTTTCCGGTTTTCATTTTTCGGTTTGGGGCGTCACGTCGGGCGTGATTGCAGGCCTTTGTGGTGCGTCGCTCGCGGTGTTTAGCCGGATAGCAACCAAGACGGTCCACCCGCTGGCTGTCACGTTTTGGGGCTTTGTTTTTGGCGGTGCGGTTATGGCGGCTATCGCGGCTCCGTGGCCGGATGTCGCCGCGGCAATGTCGCCACAGCTGCTGCTGCTGTTCCTTGGCTTTGGACTCATCCCCACGGCCGTGGCTTATATCTTATATATGCAGGGTCTATCCATGGGGCTCGAGACGTCGAAAGTTCCCGTCGTAATGTCATTCGAGACGGTCGTCACCGTACTGGTGGGCATTGGTGTCTATGCCGAGCCCGCCGGCGCGATCAAAGTCCTGGGCATCGTGCTGGTGCTCGCGTCCATCCTGATTATGAACACCGACTTCTCCAAGCTGCGCAACAGTGTGTTTGTTGGTCATGTCATTGAGAGCATGACCTTTAAGCCCAATGCGTGGTGGACCGAAAAATCGCAGGACATGGATCTGTTTAAGGAGCGCACCGGCATCGCGCTGGAGCCCACCGTGCAGGAAAGCCCCTGGTACTTCGTGCGATAAGGGATTGGCGCGGCGTCTGATCGGGCACCGCCTGGCCAGCGCCGGCCTTCCCTGCGCCAACGTTACGAGTACGTTAAACCCGTCAACGGTCGTTTTTCACCCGCGAACGGTCTTTATACTAATTAGCAATATCCGCAACGTATAATACGTTATAATGACCATAACGAAAAGGAGGAGGCAAGATGAATCAGATCATTCTCG
>CAUASQ010000027.1 GCA_958431945.1 uncultured Collinsella sp.
CCGACGCGCCGGTCATCACCGGCACGAGCCCCGAGGTCTTTGCGCACTACGGCCTCACCGGCGAGGGCATCGCCAAGACTGTTGCCGAGTTCCTGCCCGCAGAGTAATTGGAATGTGACAAAGGGACCGTCCCTTTGTCACATTCCATTTTCGTTGGGTTTAAGTTTTTGAATCGGCGGGGGAAACAGGAGAGTACATGAGCAAATACATCATCGGAATCGATCAATCCACGCAGGGCACCAAGGCACTGCTGGTGGACGAGGGCGGCCATCTGATTCATCGTGCCGACCGCTCGCATCGCCAGATTGTCAACGAGGCCGGCTGGGTGAGCCATGATCCGGCCGAGATTGCCGCCAATGTGCTGGCCGTGGCGCGTGCTGTGGTGGAGGAGACCGGGGTCGACCCGGCCGACGTCGCCGGCATCGGCATCTCCAACCAGCGCGAGACCACCGTTGCCTGGAACCGCACGACGGGCGAGCCGCTTTGCGACGCCGTGGTGTGGCAGTGCGCCCGTGCCCGCGAGCTGTGCGACAGGCTGGCCGCGCGCGAGGGTGTGGCCGACCTGGTACGCGACACGACGGGTCTGGTGCTCTCGCCCTACTACCCTGCGGGCAAGATGGCCTGGATCCTCGCGAACGTTCCCTCGGCAGCCGAGGCTGCGGCGGCAGGCGAGCTGTGTCTGGGCACCATCGATGCCTGGGTGGTCTGGACGCTCACGGGCGGCGCGGAGTTCCGCTGCGACTGGTCTAACGCCAGCCGCACGCAGCTCTTTGACCTGCGCCGTGGCTGCTGGAGCGAGCCGGTGTGCGAGGCCTTTGGCGTCGACGTGGCCTGTCTGCCGCAAGTGACCGATTCCGATGGCCTGTTCGGCACGACGGACCTGGGCGGCTTTTTGCCGGCGCCCGTGCCCATTCACGGCGTGCTCGGCGACAGCCACGCCGCCCTGTTTGCCCAGGGCTGTCATAGCCGCGGCATGGCCAAGGCGACCTATGGCACCGGCAGCTCGGTCATGATGAACGTCGGCGACGAGTTCGTTGCCAGCTCGCACGGGCTTTCGAGCTCGCTCGCATGGCGCATGGACGGCGTGACCGAGTACGTGCTCGAGGGCAACGTGAGCTATGCCGGCGCCGTCAAGACGTGGCTGCGCGACGACCTGGAGCTCATCAACAACCCCGAGGAAGTTACCGATCTGTGCTACGCCGCCAATCCGGCGAGCCACGTCTACTTTGTGCCGGCGTTTACCGGCTTGGGCGCGCCGCACTGGGCGAGTGACGCCGAGGGCTGCGTCTTTGGCATGACGCGCACCACCGGTCGCGCGGAGTTCGTGAAGGCTGCGGACGAGTCGATTGCCTATCAGATCTTTGACGTGATCGATGCGATGGTCGAGGATTCGGGCACGGCATTGGCAGAGCTTCGCGTTGACGGCGGTCCCACGCGCGACGCGTACCTGATGCAGTTTGAGAGCGACTTGGTTGGCTCGCCCATCCGCATCGCGAGCAACGATGAGATGAGCGGCCTGGGTGCGGCTTGGGCCTGCGGCATTGCGCTGGGCATGTACGCGCGCGATGTCGTTGACGTCTATGGGGCCCGCGGCATCGTGGAGTCTGCCATGACCGCCGACGAGCGCGCCAAAAAGATCGCTGGCTGGCGTCACGCCGTAGCCGCCACCATCTCGTACACTGCCTAGGCGGCTGCGCGGCGCTCGCCTTCCGCAGGCTATTCCCTGAATCTTATCTTGCTTTCTGGGGCGGGGATTAGAAAATCATTGGTCCTCGTGCCAGGCAGCTCATTTGGGACGGGCTTTTTTGACTGGTATGATTGGTGCGACCATTCGAACCAGCTAAAAGAGCCCGTCCCAAATTGACTACCGAGAGGATCTGCCATGGAGCGCATCGCGAGTTTTTCCGTTGACCATCTGCTGCTTGAGCCCGGCGTGTATGTGAGCCGCATCGACCGCGATCCGGCGACCGGTGCTGCCGTCACCACGTTTGACCTGCGCCTGACCACGCCCAACAAGGAGCCGGTCATGAACACCGCCGAGTGTCACACCATTGAGCACCTGGGCGCGACGTTCCTTCGCAATCATGCCGAGTGGTCGAGCCGCATTGTCTACTTTGGCCCCATGGGCTGCCGCACGGGCTTTTACCTCGTCGTATTTGGCGAGGTGACGAGCGAGGAGATCCTGCCGCTCGTGCGCGAGCTGTTCGAGTTTGTCGCCGACTTTGAGGGTGATGTCCCCGGAGCCGCTCCCGAGGAGTGCGGTAACTACCTGGATCAGAATCTCCCCATGGCAAACTGGCTCGCGCGCCGTTACCTCGACCGCGACCTGGCCGATATCGACGAGAAGCACCTGCACTATCAGCAGGCGTAAGGGCTTTATCGCCCAAAACGCGCACATTTGGCGCCTCCGCTTATGCGGGGGCGCCTTTTTGTTGAGTGGTCGGGACGAGCGTTCAAAATCGCTCATGTTTGTTCTAGAATGTTCATACTGTCACATAAACGAACAGGAGCGAACATGCATATCTACTCTGTCAACGATCCCGAGTTCAAGTCCTATGGCAACGTTTGGGATAACGTTCCGTCCGAGCTTACGTCGCCCGTGCTCGAGGCGCTCTCTGCCACGCCCATTCCCGAGGGCAGCAAGTACGTTGCAAGTGCGCCGGAGCTTGAGGACGTCAAGGATGCCGACAAGCTTGGCTTTCTCATGTTTGGTGGCCGTCCCTTCCAGCTCGGCTGGTGCAACGGCCACAATACACGACTCAACTGCCTGGAGTATCACCGCGCGAGCGAATTCAACCTGGGCGCTCGCGACTTTATCCTGCTCGTGGCGCATCGCTGGGAGATCGAGGACGGCAAGCTCGACACCGCGTGCGTCAAGGCGTTTCGCGTGCCGGCGGGTACGGTCGTCGAAGTCTTCAACACCACGCTCCACTACACGCCGTGCATGGTCGACGACGGTGGCTTCCAGGTGATGGTGGCGCTGCCCGCCGGCACCAACGGCCCGCGCCCCGAGGTCGCGGCCGACATGCCTGCGGCCGGCGACAGCTACTGCTACTGGAAGGCCGACAAGTGGGTCCTCTGCCATGCTGACAGCCCCAAGGCAGCCGAAGGCGGCTACGTAGGCCTCATCGGCAAGAACCTCGACATCGCCTGCGACTAGAATCTTCCGTCTCAATCTGTAACATCTAGCGGGCTAAATCGTCTCAGCCTGTTACGGATCGAGACAAACTGCAGGGGGAAGACCGAACAATCTCGATCTGTAACACCAGGCCCGGTTTTGACGGCTTAACTGTTACAGATCGAGACAAAACGGGCCCAAGCCACCACAAAGGTGCCTGTCCCCATTGTGGTGGTGTAGGGCGGCGGTATCAAAAAGTGTCAGGCGGGGGCGGCTGCCGGGCCGCCGTGTGCGAAAAGAAGTGTCGGCCTGCGTCGCTGTCGTTGAGCGAGGCCCCATTTGCGGGGATACTAAAAACACGACAAACAGCGTGCGAAAGGATTGATGCATGGCTTTCCGTAATGACTTCCTGTGGGGCGGCGCGACGGCTGCCAACCAGTGCGAGGGCGCCTACAACGTGGACGGCCGTGGCCTGGCCAACGTGGACGTGGCTCCGCACGGCCCCGAGCGCTATGCGGTGGTCTCCGGCCAGCGCAAGATGCTCGACTTCGAGGACGGCTATTACTATCCCGCGCAGACCGGCATCGATTTCTATCACCATTACAAGGAGGACATCGCCCTCTTTGCCGAGATGGGCTTTAAGACCTTCCGCATGAGCCTGGCGTGGACCCGCATCTTCCCCAACGGTGACGAGACCGAGCCCAACGAGGCTGGCCTGGCCTTCTACGAGGACGTATTCCGCGAGTGTCAGGCGCACGGCATCGAGCCACTCGTGACCATCACGCACTTCGACTGCCCGATTCACCTCATCAAGGAGTACGGCGGCTGGCGCAACCGCAAGCTCATCGACTTCTACAAGAACCTCGCGACCACGATCTTCACCCGCTACAAGGGTCTGGTGAAGTACTGGCTTACCTTTAACGAGATCAATATGATCCTGCACCTGCCGTTTATGGGTGCCGGTCTGGTCTTTGAGGAGGGCGAGAACAAGGAGGCCGTCGAGTACCTGGCCGCCCACAACGAGCTCGTCGCCAGCGCTTGGGCAACCAAGATCGCTCACGAGATCGATCCTGAGGTCAAGATTGGCTGCATGCTCGCCGCGGGTAGCTACTACCCCTACAGCTGCCGTCCGGGCGATGTGCGCCAGGCGCAGCTCGACAACCAGGACAACTACTTCTTCGTCGACGTCCAGAGCCGCGGCTACTACCCGGCCTATGCCGTCAAGAAGCTCGAGCGCCTGGGCATCGATGTGGGCATGACGGACGAGGACCGCGAGATCCTGGCCGCCAACACCGTCGACTTCATCAGCTTTAGCTATTACAGCACCCGTTGCTCCGCCGGTGCCGACAACCCCGATGTCGAGCGCACCCAGGGCAACGCCTTCGCCGGCGCCAAGAACCCCTACCTGCAGGAGAGCCAGTGGGGCTGGGCCATCGATCCGCTGGGCTTCCGCATCACCCTCAACGACCTGTACGACCGTTATCAGAAGCCGCTGTTTGTGGTCGAGAACGGCCTGGGCGCCAAGGATGTTGTCGAGGAGGATGGCTCCATCAACGACGACTACCGTATCGACTATCTGCGCCAGCATATCGCCGCGATGCGCGATGCGGTGACCGAGGACGGCGTTGACTTGCTGGGCTACACCACCTGGGGCCCGATCGACCTGGTGTCTGCCGGCACAGGCGAGATGTCCAAGCGCTACGGCTTTATCTATGTCGACCGCGATGATGCGGGCAACGGCACCCTCAAGCGTTCCAAGAAGAAGAGCTTCGACTGGTACAAGAAGGTTATTGCTTCTAATGGTGAGGACCTGTCCTAAGGAAGTTGAGACACTCAACTTCAGAGTCTCCTAACCGAGTCGCCCGGCGAGCAGTTAATGCTCGCCGGGCGCCTTGCCGTCTGCGGATTTTGGGACATGCGGCCCGCTTTTTCGACCCATCTGTCGGTACACTAAAAGCACTATGGGTACCCGCGAGCGACATATCGGCCACGCGGCCGCCCGGACCGCACCGGCTGCGGATCCCAGGGACGGCAGGCTCTTCGCCATGCCGCGATTCCTTGTTGGCATAACACATCAGGCGTACCGCCACCGCGTCTTTGCTATCGCCGGCGCCATCACCGCGCTGTTCCTCATGCTTTTGGCAGTCTTGCCGGCGCTGTTCGCCTTCGACCCCAAACTTTCTAACGCCGTGCCCGCCTATAGCGAGGTGTCCGAAGAGGTCGTGGATGCGCTCGCCCACTCGAGCTCTCTCCCGCTGCTTGTCGCCGCAATTATATTTTCGATCTGGGGCGTGCTGGTCTATCTGCGTTGTTTGGACTATGTGTTGCGCCGCCGCCTTGTTGCCATCGCCGCCATTTGCGCCCTGTGGATGATCGAGGTCATTCTCAAATATAAGTCGTTCACGCCGTTCTATGCCACCGTGCTGTGGTACCTGTACTACGTGCCCATGACGCTCATCCCGCTGATCTACCAGCTGTGCGGTCTGCGCCTCGCGGGTTTGGAGCAGCATCGTATGGGGCGTCGGTACCGCACCGTTTTGTGGGTCATGGCTGTCCTGCTTATCGGATTTGTGCTCACCAACGATTTTCACCAGCAGGTCTTCCGCTTTGACCGTACAAGCGACACCTGGAGCAACGACTACACGTACGGCTGGGGTTATTTCGCCGTCCTCGTGTGGACGGCCTTTGACTTCGTGGCCTTTTTTATCCTGGTTGGTCGGTCCTCGTCCTTTCGCATCCAGCGTTTCTCGGGCACGGCGGCGCTCGTACTGCTGGGTGGCGCATTCTTTGCCATCTCGTATGCGCTGCGCGTGCCCTGGGCATGGAGGCTCAACTTTTCGCTCGTCTATTGCGTCCTGTGCGTGGTGGCGATGGAAATCTGTCTCGATTGCGGTGTCATTCCGTCGTATCACGACATCGCTGGCATCTTCGGCACCTTGCCGCTCGACCTCAAAGTTCTAACGCGCGACCTGCAGGAGGCCTATGCCACGCCGGTATCAAAGCCAATGCCGGTAGGCGTGCGCGAGGAGTTGCGGACCCAGGAGCACGGCCGCGCCCATGCCTTTGCCGTGGCGTCCGATCCCGATGTGATGTACCGTGCCTTTCCGCTGCTGGGTGGATCGGCGCTGCTTGCCCAAGACGTGTCGGAGCTCAACGAGCTTAACCGTGAACTGGCACATCGTCGCATGGAGCTGCAGCGTCAAAACGAGCTGCTCGCCGCCGACTACGACCTTAAGACGCATTTGGCAGATCAAGAGGCCGAGACCTTGCTGGTCCAAGACGTGGACCAGGCGCTTGCCCGCGCGCTCGAAGGGATGTACGACCTGCTGAGCTCGCTGCCGCCGTTGACCGACGAAGCGTCTTCGCACGAGCGTTACCGCATGCTGCAGCGCGCCAAGATGCTCGTCGCCTATTGCAAGCGCAAGGGGTCGCTCACGTTGGCACAGCACGGGGAGAGCGGTTTTGATCGCGACCGCATCCAGCTCATTGCCAACGAGCTCGCAAGCGACCTGCGCACCATCGATATCGATTGCGCCTCGATTATCGCTATACGGCGCCCGATGCACGCCAGTACGGTAAGCGCCCTGTACGACTGCGTGTATGACTTTGCGTTTTTTGCCTACACCACCGAGCATCCGGCGCTTATGTATCACTTGGGCGACCATGACCGGTGCAGTGTCGAGCTGCGCGCCACGCTTTTTTCCAACGATGATGAAGATCTTTCGCGGACGCCCGCTGCGCAAGAGCTCGAAAGCGCTCTGCAAGGGCGCAACGTGGCATACCGCCTTGAGGGCGAGCCCGGCCAGCTGCGCATGATCGTCTTGATGCCGAGGGCGGGTGAGTGACGATGCAGATTTCGCTCATCCTTCCCCAAATCGTTGCGCTCGATGTTGTCTTTGCCCTGGCTGCGTGTCTGCAGACGATCCACGTCCCGCTCATTTCATCGCGCCGCTCGTCCTATAACCGTAAGGTGATTTGCGCCTACGAGGCGAGCCTTGTACTTCACCTGGTGGTTTCGGCGCTTATCCTGTTCGCGTCGTCTGGCTCGTATCTGGTGGCGCCGCTTGACGTTTGCGCCAGGGCAATGGGCGGAGTGCTGTGGCTCAATGCCGCAATCTTTGCCTATGGCGTGGTGCTTATGGTACGTTATCGTCGCCCCGTCATGCTGGTCGAGCTGCTGCTTGTTGTCGCCGTGACACCGCCGGTGGTTTTTGCCATGGGCTCGGCGTGGACCGTTGTCCTTATCGCAGAGGGAGCGTTCTTCCTGTTCCGTTCCATCGCGGCGCTCTTGATGGACGTCCGTAACCGCCAGGAGGATATCACCGCGTTTTCGACGATCGAGACCATCAACGTGATTCCCGTGGGCATCCTGTATCTGGACCCGAGGGGCCGTCCGCTGCTCATGAACCGCTGCATGCGCAAAAACCTGGTGGAGCTTCATATGCCCACCGATTTAGGTGACATGAGCGGCACATGGAACGACCTGCGCAAACTTAGCATGCAAATGCCCGAAAGCAGTAGGAACCGTGTGCGGATTAACTTGGACCGTTTTGGTGAGGCTCGCGCGGTGATCGAGATTTCTCCCGCCGAGATTCGCCTATTTGTGCACGACGAGGTTATGGTTTCGGGCCGCCCCTTTGAGCGCATTATCGGCCTGGACGTGACGGAATACGCACACGCCTACGACCGCCTGGCGCATGCCAACCACCTGCTTGAGCTTGCGGGCCAAGAGCTCCAGGCCCAGATCGAAGAAGTAAAAAGGTTGCCGACAATGCGGCCTACCTACGTATGCGTGCCCGCGTGCACGACGTGATCGGGCAGCGCCTGTCCATTCTTCATCGCTATTTGGAGGAGGGACGTCTGGACGATGAGTCGCTCGAGCAGATTGACCCGTTGCTGCGCTCAATCGCCGCCGATTTGCGCAGCGGCGGTGCTAGCGAGCCTGCAGAGCAGCTGGGTGATATCGTCCATGTTTTTGGCCTGGTGAGTGTGCAGATCGATGTTGAGGGTGCGCTGCCTGAGGACGCGCGTGTTGCCGCCGCATTTTTGCAGATTATTCGCGAGGCCTCGACCAATGCCACCAAGCATGCGCAGGCGCATCGGGTCCATGTGCGCCTGTGGCGGGAGGGGGCGGATGCTGACGGCATCGCGCGCATGACGATTTCTAACGACGGCTCCCCGGCCCCCGTATCGTATCGCGAGGGAACGGGTATCCCAGGTATGAGGCATGTCGCGCAAGATCTGGGTGGCAGCCTAGAGGTCCATGCTGCCCAGCCCTTTACGCTTGCGGTGTCCATCCCGCTGAGCTCCAACGCCACGGTCCAAAGGAGAAGTTCATGATCCGCGTCCTTATAGTCGAAGACCAGGCCATTCTGCGCGAGAGCCTGGCGCGCTCCGTTGGCGACCAGCCCGATATGACCGTCGTCGCCGCGCTCGCCGATGCCTCCGAGGCCTTGGGCGTCGCACTCAGGGAGCGCCCGGACATGATACTGATGGACGTGTGCACCGAACACGATTCAAACGGCATCGTGGCGGCGGCGCGCATCAAGGAGCAGCTGCCCGAGTGTCGCATCATTATCATGACGGGCATGCCCGAGATCACCTTTGTCGATCAGGCTCGCGAGGCGGGCGTCGATAGCTTTGTGTACAAGAACGTCGGTATCGACGAGCTGTTCGCTGTGATGCGCTCCACGCTGGCGGGCTATTGCACGTTTCCCAAGCCGCCCGAGAGCATTTTTTCGGGCACGGCGGCCCTCGACGATGTCGAGCTATCGATTTTGCGCCTTGCCTGCGAGGGCAAAAGTCGTCGCGAGATCGCGGCCGAGCTGTTTATGAGCGAGGGCACCATCAAGCGTCGCATCTCGGAGATCCTGAGCAAGACCGGCTACGACAACATCATGCGCCTGGCCGTGCATGCGGTGACCGAGGGCAGCATCGTCCCCAATATGGAGCGCCCGTAGTCGGTGTGCCGCCCGTGTTCCGGCGCCGTAAAGATAGGCCGCCCGCCGTTTCGCATCTAAAATCGGCGGGCGGCCTGCTTGTATGGGCAGTGCTGTCGGCATAAAGCGACGGGGCCGCAGGATCATTTCCTGCGGCCCCGCCTGACATGTGCGCGGATGTGTCCGCCAATCCGCGGCTATCGGTGTCTGCCGTTACGCGATGGTTGCGCTGTAAGAGGCGACGTCCTCGTAGGAATCGGTCAGGTAGGCGTCGATGCCGATGGTCGTATTGACCAGGTCGTCAAGGCTGTCAAGCTCGCCGCTCGAGAACGTGAATTCCTCGGTGGCGCTGGTGCCGGGCATCAGGTTAGCCGAGAACCAGGGTTCCTTCATGGTGCCGTTGACGTTGGTCTTGCCGGAAGGAGCGTAGAAGGTCAGGTCCTTGTCGCTCTTGTTGGTGATGTTGACGACAAAGCCGATGTCGCCCCAGTCGTCCTTGAACTTCTCGGTGATGGTGATGGTGCACAGATCGTCATCGGCGACGGTGACGGCGGGGGAGATTTCGACGTTCTGGACATCGTCGTCTTCGACGGCCTCATCGATCTCCTCTTCCTTCTCGGCCGCCTCGCGATCCTTCTTCACCGTACCGGACAGGTCCTTGTCGGACTTGGTAAAGACAAGATTGCCGTCATCTTCTTCGAGGATGAGTTTGCCGTCCTTGAGCTTCATGTCGTGCGACTCATCTTCGGCGGTGATGGTTACGGTGGTGGCGTCCTTTGCCTCCCATTTAAGGTCGACGACTTCAAGGAACAGGTCGAGGGCGCCTGTACCGTCTTCATCGAGAATCAGGACGCAGTGGACACCCCAATCCTCGAGCATCTTCATGTACTCATCGGTCAGCTCTTCGCCATCCACGGTTCCACCCGAGAGTTCCCAGCTGCCGACGAAGTTGGCTTTGGGGTCCTTGCCGCCGCCGCTGCAGCCCGTCAGGGCAAAGGCGAGCGCCAGGACGCATGTCAGAAATGCGAGTACGGACTTTTTGAACGTTGTCTTCATGGTGTCCTCCTTCTTGTGTGAAAACCCATAGAAGCAAATGCGGGAGTGGCGGATCCCCCGCCAATTACCAGATAGAGGGGCTAGGGCCTGGGCGTTCCGCAGTTGCTGCAGAACTTGCCGCCGTTTTCGCTGCCGCAGTTGGGGCAGAACCACTTGGCCGGTGCCGGGGCGGGCGCGGGACTGCCGCACTCGGGGCAGAACTTGCCGGTGTTGGTGGCGCCGCAGCTGCAGGTCCACGTGCCGGCCGCGGGGGCAGCGGCAGGAGCCGGTGCGGAGGCGGGTGCCGGAGCCGGCTGCGGGGCGGCCTGCTGCTGTGCCTGGCCGGCGGCGAACAGCTGGCTGGCGTTCATGCCGCCCATGCCACCCGCCATGCCCATGCCCATAAAGCCGGCCATCGCGCCGTTGGGGTTGGCGGCTGCCGCGCGCATCGCATCGCTCTGGGCGCTGGCGATGTTGGCGGCTGCCATGGTGGGATCGCGCATGACTGCGGCCTTCTGCAGGTCTTTGATCATCTGCTCGTCTTCTTGCGAGGCGGCGATGGAGTTGACGCCAAAGCTCACGATCTCGACACCGCGAAGGTCGCGCCAATCGGCCGAGAGGACCTCGTTGAGCGCGCGGGCGAGCTCGGTGGTGTGGCCGGGGATGGCACTGTAGCGGATACCCATCTCCGAGATCTTGGCAAAGGCGGGCTGCAGGGCGGTGAGCAGCTCGGATTTAAGCTGGCTGTCGATCTTGTCGCGCGTATAGCTATCGGTCACGTTGCCGCACACGTTGGTGTAGAACAGCAGCGGGTTGGTGATGCGGTACGAATACTCGCCGTTGCAGCGAACGGAGATGTCGACATCCAGGCCAATGTTGTTGTCGACCACGCGGAAGGGCACGGGCGAGGCAGTGCCGTATTTGTTTCCGATGATCTCCTTGGTGTTGATGAAGTAGACGCGCTGGTCTTTGCCTGCGTCGCCGCCAAAGGTAAAGCGGCTGCCGATATTGGCGAACGTCTCCTTGATGGAGTCGCCCAGGTTGCCGCTGAAGACGCTCGGCTCGCTGCCGGTGTCGAAGACGAACTCGCCAGGCTCCAGCGCGACCTCGATGATCTTGCCGTTTTGCACCACGAGCATGCCCTGGCCGTCGTTGACAGCGATGACGGAACCGTTGGAGATAACGTTGTCCTCGCCGCGCGTGTTGGAGCTGCGGCCACCGGTGCGCTTGCTGCCCTTGCAGGCCAAGACGTCAGCGGGCATCGATTCGCAATAGATAAATTCCTTCCACTGGTCGGCCATGACGCCGCCGGCGGCTCCCAATCCAGCTTTCAAGAGTCCCATGGTGATCTTCCTTTCTCGTCAAAGGCCGGGTGGTATTGGTCAGAATGGCTAATCGTCCTTGTTGTCCTTCATGACAACGGTGGTCTCGGTGTGGCTGAAGGTGTCGTGCTTCTCGGTCAGGTCGAGCTCGCCGCAGTAGCAATCGGCGTGGGTGGCCTCGTTGGCCGTCTTGAGCTGGCCCACCAGCAGCACGTCTGCGATGATCACGATGATCAGCGGCGCGACGATGTTGATGAGGATACCCTCGACATCGAAGGCGAGGTAATCCGGATCGAAGGCGTTCTCACCCATAAAGAGAATCTGGGAGAAGACAAATCCGATCACAAAGAACAGCACCGAGGCGATAGCGAGCTTGGGCTTGGAGCAGGGAAGCTCGCCGACCATACGGCCGGTTTGGCCGTTCATGGCAAACAGATAACTCTTGCCGTTCCACGAGGTGGAAAGCATCCACACGGGGAACAGGGCGTAGTCGCTGTCTTCCCAGGTGTAGTCGAGCTGCTTGCTTTCGACCGTGGCATCGTCGTATTCGTCGACGACGGTCTCGCGCAGGGCCGAGATCGTGCTTTCTTCCATACGGCGCTCGGCGCGCGCCTTGCAGGTCTCGCAGTCCTCGTCGTAACGGTTGGCGATGTAGCCGGGCATATAGGCGACCGAGAACGGACGCAGCGCGTCGTAGTCAAACGGCTCGATGGCATCCATGTGGCCGTCGGGCATCTTGGACGATCCGTCGACGGGCACGCGCTTAAACGAGATATTGCCCTTGCGATAGGCATCGTAGTGGTCGGTGGTCGTGACGGTGCGGTCGGATTCCTCGGTCACGGTCTCGTTGGTCGCGTCAAAGTACACTTCGCCGTCAACGCGGGCACCGTAGAGCCAAAACGGCACGTAGACACCTTGGACCTCGTCGATGTGGTTGCCGGTGACAAAGCTCTTGGGCAGCAAGATCTTGCCCTTGTAGTGTTCCTTGAGTGCGGCCGTGACGTCATCGCGCCCGAGCTTAAATGGAATCACCAGGTCGGGCGAGAAGTCGCCCGAAAGCTGACCGGGCGCTACGGCGGAGTTGCCGCAGTACGGGCAGGTGGTGACAGCGACGGTGCCGTCGGACACGAGCTCGGCGCCGCACGACGAGCAGATGTAACCGGCGTTTTGAGCCAGCTCCTGCACCGCGTCGTCGGCAGCAGGTTTGGGAGCTGCGGCTGCGGCATCGGCTTTGGCGTCGGCCTTGTCCTGGCGCTCGCGATAGAGGGCCTCGACTTCTTCGACTTCAAAGCGTGAGTCACAGTAGTCGCAGACAAGCTTTTGCTCGGCGCTGGCAAAATGCAGGGGACCACCGCAGGCGGGGCACTGATAGTTAACGCTCTCGAAGGCCATGATCGGTCCTTTCCGTGCCGGAGGCTATGCGCCGATGGCGCCGCCGCAGTATTCGCAGCGCCCGCTGGCATCGGGAATGGTGGTGGCTCCGCAGAAGGGGCAGGTCACCGCGGTCTTGGGGGCCTTGGCGGCCACGACGCTGTCGCGCGTCTCCTGGCGCAGCTGCACCAGCGCGTCGCGGACCTCGGTTGCCTGGCGCTTGGCCTCGCGGTATTCGATGGAGCCGCGCTGATCGATGGTGGAGTCGTTTACGCGCAGGTTGATCTCGGTAAAGTACGGCGTGTTGACGTGAATGGTCAGATTAAAGTCGTAATCCAGGTCGTAGCGCGGCGGGTTGTAGCTCTCGCGCTCGCCGTCCTTGGTCTCGCGATAGATCTCGGTGCGATGCTCGTCGATATCCATATCGCAGCCGAGTACCTGCGAGAACTCGATGATGTCGGGATTGGCGTCGCGCCAGCGGCTCTGCGAAGTGATGATCAGCAGGCCCGCGTCCTCATCGAGCATAATATTGGTGCGCCCGGCAGAAAGCGTGCGCGTGGGGTTGAACGAAGACAGGCGTTCGGCGTTGGCCTCGCGGTAGGCGAGTTGCTCACGGATGTCGTCCGCGGTGCTGGAGCGATAGCCGTGAAAGTAGGGGGAGAGCTTGCCGGCGCACTCTTTGCACAGGTAGCCTTCATTGATTTTTGTCTTACCTAGAAGTCCCAGCTCGGTACCGCAAATCGCGCACTCTTTCTTCTCGAACATCTTGTCAAAGAAGCCCATGGCTGCCTCCCATCAACTGGTAGCGTGTGTCACTTTTGATGATGGGGGAGTGCGCGATCCTTCGCGATACCCAGACGGCTCAAGGAGTCTCCACAACTGGGACACATGGCCCATTTTTCATCCGACACATAGGGACACTCCTTGCTGCGGGTAGTCATTGGGCACTCATTGGGGACGTACTTAAATGAGTGGCAGCTGGGGACACTCCATGCCGAATGTGGCGGCTGCCGAATGTGGGCGCCGTCCTTGCTACGCCACGGTCACGGCAACCTGGGCGTAGCGGCTGCAGGGGCGCTCGGTGCGCGTCTGCACGGTGAAGGTGAGCACAAAGCGGTCGCCGGGCTGCGCGTCGGTGGGCACGATAAAAGCGGCGTCCACCGCGCATTCCTGCCACAGCGACAAGTCTTGGGCGCCTGCATAGCTCGACGGGTCCACGGCGACATCCCAATGTGCATCAAAGCCCTTGCCGTCGGGGTCGATGACGGTCGCCGCAAGGGCAACGTGCTCGCCGGCTGCGGCGCTGCAGTCGGTCGTGACCTCGACAACATGTGCCGGATGCGAGCAAGACGCCGGATCATGGGCGCACCATTGCGCGCGGGCGGCAAAGTCTTCCTGATAGGCGCGCAGGTAGGGATTGGGGTTGCCGTCTATGGGCGTGCCGATGGCGGCAAAACCGGCGGGTGCGTCCGAATCGGGATGCCCATCAAGAAACATACGGCCGAGCAGTGTATCGAAGTTGCGGTCATCGATACCGCGCAGGCCAAACGGCAGTAGTGGAATGTAGGTCATGCTGTCGCCTTCGGCCATAAAGTCGCCGCGCTCAAACTGCATCGCGGGCATGCCCTCTAGGCCCCAATCCAGACGGGCATGCTTGCCAAACTGGAATCGCTCGGGTTCGTTTTCGTAAGCCCTGCCATCGCCATAGAGCATGTAGCGGGCCATAAGGGGGCCGTTTTCCTGCGTGAGGTTTTGCTCGGGCCAGGGAGCCTGAAACAGCGGCAGCGAATCGGGCTGCGCCATCTTGGCGTCGACATAGCCGCCATACATATAGGGCACGCACCAAAAGATGAGCTCGGGAAAGAGCTCGCGTCCATGGTCGAGCCACGAATTGTCCTGCCCCACGCCATCGGCAACGCCCATCACGCGCACCTTCTGATAGACACGCTGCTGTACGGCGGGCCATTCGGGCGTGTCGCGATAACGCTCGGCAATGCTCATCAGGGCGCGAACTATGGTGTTCATGCCACCCCAGCTGAGCAGCCAGAGCGTGCGCGGGTCGTCGTCCAAGATGGCGTCGGCGATGACGCGCGAACCTGGTGTTTCCTCGCGCACATCACCCTCAAAAGCAACATTTCCCACATACGTACGCTCGATCATCTGAGCAGGCGTGGGGAAGGACGGTTCGCCGGCGGCAGCGGCGTTGGCGTTGAGCTGCGGCCAAGCCTGGGCATATTCATTACTCCAGAGACTTTCGATCCAATGCTCGGGAAACGGACGATACTCACGAAGCTCCCCGGCCAGCGGATCGGGCTCATGAGGCACAACAGCCCACTCGTAAGAGCGACGCCCTTTGGTCCGCCAATGCGAATTCACCTCGCCCAGCGTACGGACGCCATCCCCAAGAAAGTGATACTGCGAAGCCGTATACACCACAGCCTGAACATCAAGCACATTGAGATACAGAGCCAAATGAACGAGCGAGTTCATATCGTCGACTTCCATATCAGTAGTAACAATCACCCGAGTTAACTCTTGGGACATAGGAGCAGCTCCAATCAAAATCAATTCAGCCAGTTACGCGCAAGGCAAGACGGGACCCACGCCCCCATCGCCACCGACCCGGCGTGCCGCCGGAAGCGGCCGGCCAGGGTCTCAGCAATGGAAACACAGCGGGCACTGGGGTTTACCTCTGCAAACATTCCGCAGGGGGCATGGTCCGGCGCAGCGCGAAGCGCAAAGCGCCGAACCATGCATGCCC
>CAUASQ010000028.1 GCA_958431945.1 uncultured Collinsella sp.
TGTTGCGGATGAGCTCACGGTAGGTGGCAAGGCCCTGTCCCTGGCCGCCCTGCAGGCGGCGCTCAGGGGATAGGTCGGCATCGGCGACGACGAATCCCTCGCCCATGGCGTGCGTGCGGATGGTCTGGAGCAAAAAGCTCTTGCCGGCGCCGTAACGACCGACTAAAAAACGGAAGCTCGCGCCACCGTCGGAGATGAGACTCAGATCGGTGAGCAGGGCGCGAATCTCGACCTCGCGTCCCACGGTGATATAGGGAAGGCCGATGCGCGGGACCACGCCGCCCTTGAGCGAGTTTAGGATAACGGCGGCGACGCGCTTGGGCACGCGGGGTGCTGCGGATGCGGTATCACTCATGGTCTAGGTATCCTCTCACGTCTGCTTCGTAGTCCTCAATAATCTGCGGCCCTGCCGCGCTAAATTCAATTACGGTGTCGCCCACCAGGTCAAAGAGCGTCTCGTTGATGGTATCGACGAGCATGTCCTCGTTCTGCCCCGATTGCACTACCGCCGATTCCGCCTGTACTGCGTTGTGCTCGAGCAGCGCGCGGAGATAGGCGTCTGCGGCGGGCGCGAGTTCGTTCGTGGCGTCAGCGGGCACTGCGGCTGCGAACGCTGACGTTGGCGCGAGAAGCGGTGCCACGACACCAAACTGTTCGGTGGATATGGTCGGCTCGTCGGCCTCGTCCTGCCGAATGGGTGCCGCGACTGGTTCGATAATCGCGTCGGCTACGGGCTCGGCTTCCGGTTGCCCTGAGTCCGCTGCCTCGGCTTCTGCGGACGCGCCGTCCTCGCGTTCCTCATCGATCAAAAGCGCTTCGCGCGTTTGCGCAGCGGCGTTCCGAATGTGCCCCAGCTGACTCAGATCGATATCGATCTTGACGGGCTGGTGTGCGGCGTCCCACGAAAGCCATGCCACAATCTCGTCATCGATAATCTTGGCCAGATATTTGGGGACCTTTTCTTCCTTAAGGGGATGGGCGGGGTCCAGCGCCAGGCGCAGGCGTTGGTCGCAGGCGCGCATCATTTCACCGAGCTTGCTGCTCTTTTGCCTACTACCATGGATACGCATACATTCCCAAAAGCCGTTTTGGCAACGGTAGATATGGATGGGATCCAGGCGGTATTCGCAGTCCTCGTGGCGCTCGGGCGCAAAGAATACGGCCGAGGCAAACATGGTGTAGGGCATGGCCGTCTCCTCCCCAAACAAGCTCGCTACGATGCCGGTCTTTCGGTGCGTGTCATAGTAGCGCGCCATGTGGACATACACGGCGCATGCCACGTGGCGCAGATCGCGGTGGTGGCTGCGGTCGAGCCGCGAGTTACTTAGGTTGTACGTGGAGAGGGCGTTGATGGCGGCCATGAGTCGCTCCTCGCGCACCTCATCGGGCGGAAGGGGGAGCGTGGGCTCGGAGGTTTTGCGACGTTTGGGGGTCTGGTCGGACGGTGCCGGTGCCGGTACAAGGTCTCGTGCCGCGCGCCGCAGCTCGATAAGGGCGTTATCGAACATGACGGTTTTAGAGTCACGAAGCAGCTTGGGGTCGAGCCCATGGAATACGGCGTAATCCTGCAACCACACGCGTGCAAACCGATCAATGCCGGGCTCGAAGGCGCGATAGACATCCCAAAAGGCCTTGATCTTGTTAAAACCGTCGAGCGGGTCATCTACGCCAATGCCGCAGATCAGCTCATAGAGATACAGAAAGGCAAAGGACGTAGACGTTTCCTCGACGGCTCCGCGGCGCACTTGGGCACGCCAGGTAAAGTAGCCGCGCAACTGCCGGTCGCTCATGGCATTGTAGGTGGGAAAGTACGACTTAAAGGTGCCGTTGTAGGGACAGTCGTCCTCAAAGTCGGCCATCAGCAGGCCCTGGCGGTAGAAAAGCTCGGCTTCCGAAAGCCAGCGACCTGCGCCGCCTTTGGGGTCATCCTGCCAGCGCGATATCTCGCGCATTTTACGGTATTGGTCGGGGAGGAAATTCTGCATCTGTCGGCCGGTTTTGAGAATCGGCTCGTCTGCGTAGATTTCGTTTGAGAAGCGGGCGGACTGATGGGTCCGGGCCTCGGCCATAATGCGCTCGATGAGCATCTTGATGTCCTGGTCGGCCACCGCTCCTCCTCTCGAACGCAGCTACGGTGACCTCATATCATAGCACAGCATCAAACAGGTGTTCGAGATACCGCTGCGTTGATAGATTTAGAACAGGAGGGCGTAGATGACGGCGATGACGACGGAGGGGAGCATATTGGCCGTGCGGAAGGTCTGAGGACGGATGAGGTTGACGCCGACGCAGAAGATGAGCATGGAGCCTACGAGCGAAAGGCTGTTGAGGGCTGCTGTGGTCATGATGGGGGAGAGCGCGCCGGCAAACAACGTGATCGTCCCCTGGAACACGGCTACGGGCAGGGCCGAGAAGATGCAGCCGCGTCCGAGCGACGCCGTCATGGTGCAGACGATGATGCAGTCCAGTGCGCCCTTGAGGGCAAGCGTTGACCAGTCGCCGAGCAGGCCGTCCTGGATCGATCCCACAATTGCCATGGCGCCGATACACACGGTGAGTGAAGTCGAGACAAAAGCGTTGGTGAACTCGTTATCGCCCTCACTGCCGGTCTTGCGCTTGAGCCATTCGCCAAGGTTCTCGATGGCGGCTTCCAAGTTGACGGCCTCGCCGATGAGCGAACCGAGCGCAAATGAGACGATGAGCATGGTGGTGCCGGTGGTCGCTAGCGCCTTCCCATCGATAAGGAGCATCTTTTGCATGGTGCCGCCAAGGCCGATAAACAGGACGCACAGCCCCGATGCTTTCATGAGCGTGTCTTGGATGCGCGGTGTAATGAAGCGACCGCCCGCTAATCCCAAAAGACCGCCCGCAATCAAAAGCACAACGTTGATGATTGTTCCCAAGCCCGGCATGAGCCCTCCCGTATTGATGCCAACGTGGCAATCGTAGCAGAGTGGAATGCGAGGTACATCGCGACTCATCTAATACGTTATATAAGTGGCATTAGCAACGACGCGCAGCATTTAAGCCTCAGGTGCTTGTCGGGACATAGGGATAGTATTCAAAGCGCAGTGTCATAAGCCGCTGTGGGGATTCAATAGCCGCGGCAATGATATTGGCATCGCGGGCACGATCAAACCCTTCGAGTTCGATCTGATACGAGACGTCTTGCATAATGTCCAGACGTCGCCAGGCTAGGAGTGTGTCACCATCGAATTCCAAGGTCTTGCCTCCGTCTGGAGCAACGGCGTATAAACGCAGCTTGGCGGTGGTTGCAGGGTCGACAACCGTGACCTTTTTAATTTCGTTTCGAGTATTCTTGGCGCCCAACAAGGTGAGCAGTGTTGGGGCCACGACCTCGCCCGATGGCAAAAAGACGACTTCGATGGATTCAGGAAATGCGATGATAGCCGACTTGCGGACGGGCTGATTGGCGGCGGCAACTTCGATGTTCGCAGCGTCGATGACCTCCGTGTGGTCGAGCGCGGCAAGCACGCAGCAGTTACCTTCATCGATCTCTTGAGGATCAGCAAGCCCCAGACTGTCCGCGAGCTCGGGATCGTTTAGATCGGTAGCGGGCTCATTCGGTGCTTCGAAAGAAGCTGGGACGCTGTTTGTCGGCGACGGCGTGTCGCCCGCACCTGCTTCTTTGTCCGCACTCTCTTCTTGTATGGTTGCGTTGATGGGTTCGTCGTTTGGGGGGAGCGTCTTGGCGTCAAGCGCGGAGGGGAGAATTCCGATGGCTCCGGATCCGTTCCACTCCATTTCGAGAAGCGCCGGGTCGGCAAGAATGCGTTGCCTGCTTTGCGCGTGGGAATCGATTTCAATAGGGCCTGCCTCTATCCCTCGTGTAAGGCTGAGTGATCCGGCTGGCTTCTCGAAATGAGCGTCTGAGTCTTTGGTACTGACGGCGTAGAACAGCAGGGACGCTTCTCCCGCCGCGATGGCATCGGTGCCGGCTTTGGTCAGCCGCAACGATGCCGTGAATGAGAGGGTGGGCTGTGCATCGTCTGCATTCGCGGCGGCGCAGCCCAGACATATACCGCCTCCTTTCTCGAAAAACGTACCGTCGAAGGCGACCTTCGCTCCGTTCGCCGAGTCATCGACCGAAGCGATGTCGATGCGCAGCTCTAAATTGCATGGATCGCCATCTGCATCGAGCACAACCGAGCGCCACGTGCAGACGGCGCACCCCGCCTGGGAGCCGTTTGCCTTGTTCGAACGATTGATATCCACGACTATCGAGCCGTCCGTATTACGACGAAGGCATCCCGAGGTCGAGATTGCGGCCTGTGCGATCGAAAAACGCTTGCACGCAATGGCGCTCGACGGATTTGGTGCGGAACTTAGGGCTGCTGGTAAGGAGTCTGCCATGACGGGAGTCGCCCAAGCGGCGACAGGCGTTCCGGTTGCGAGCGCGCCGCAGAGTGCGACGACGGGCAAAAGGTTCTTCGATGCCATGGGGTCTCCTTAACTAATTTAGTGCGGCCTGTCCGTGTTTTGTTTCTGGCTGCGTTTGATGTGCAGACCGAGGCCGGCGGTTCCCGCGCCTGCTGCTGTGGCGCCTGCTGCCAAGAGCCATCGTCTGTCGCCTGTCTGCGCCAGCGGTTCCTCGCGGTCGCCGCGGTCGAGCTCCGAGAGGTCGACCGTCACTTGCGTGGCGGCCTGCGCCTGTTCTTGCTGGGCAAAGGCCATGGCTGGCCCAAACGCTAGGATGCTGACGGCGGCGGCCAGGGCGACGGCCTTATGCCGTGTGCGCACCGGGCTCGACCGTCCAGGTAATCGTTGCAACCTGATCGCCTTCGCCGGTTACGCGGAAGATGTCGCGCGTGACGCGGGCGACGTTTCCGCTTGTCTTGAGCTTAATTTTGTCCGTGCCGCCGGCAATGCCCTGGTAGCCCATGTCGAAGGCTGCATTCTTGGAAAGATCGAGGCCCGTTCCTTGCATTGCGGCGCTGGCGTTCTGGAGTGCGCCGTCGGGGCCGACCTTAAAGTCGATGGAGTTCTGCGCGGTTCCGGCCTTGGCGTCGGCGGCAATGGTCCAGGTGTTCATGGCGTCGATCTTCATGTTGGTGACATGGATGCCGTAGGCCGAATGATTGTCGATGGTGGTCGCGTCTTCTGAGGGGCCCTGAAGCGTGCCGTCGGCCTTGGCGACGAAGGGAATAACCGTCGGAACTTTGAACTCAACGTTGTCGATCTCGGTCCTGACCATTACTTTCGTGGTTCCAACGCGCCCGGCTGCCATAGCTGGCGTCGGGGCGGCGCCCATTGCGAGCGCGAGCGCGAGCCCTGCGCCCACGACGAGCGCTCTGGCTCCGTTCATGTTCCTGGTGATGTCCATGGTCGTTCCTTTCTATTCGCCGCGGGCCGTCCCCGCGATGATTGGACGAATGCTGGTGAATTGCGTGCGGTGTCGCGTCGGCCGGAAGGCTAGTTCTCGGCTTGCTCAACCCGCACCTTGACACGTGTCGGATTGCCGTGGCTGTCGAGGGTCTTTGTATCGAGTGCCTGGATCTCGATGTACGCCTCGCCTTCTTTGATGTCGCCGGCGGGGCACGTCTCGATTGTCTTGCCGGTCTCGACCACACCGGATTCGTACATGGTCTCGTCGTTTTGGATGACGCGGAATCGCTGGGGAAATTTATTGTCTTGGACGTTTTGCACGTTGACGCGCAGCTTGCCGTCCTCCTGCAGCTGAGCGACCGGTGCGACCGAAATCGTCATCATGTTGTCGCGGACGATGGCGTCGAGCTCATCTTGGATTTCCTGACGCGTTTTGCCCTCGGCCGTCGTAACCGAAGCGCCCGCCTCGGGTACGGGCTGCGATTGCCAAGCGTATAGTCCTACGGCGACAAGGGCACAGACGATGGCCAAGCAGGCAACGATGAGCTTCCTGCGATGCCCCAGACCTGCAAAGTGGGGCGGCTTCTTCGCGCTCATGCGGCATCCTTGGCGGCATAGATGCGCGCAAAGGTGGACGGGTCCGCTCCAAAGAGCATGTGAAGCATCAGGCGGCGCGAGTAGACGAGTTCTTCGAAGTCGGGAGGGAGCTCGATGTCGTGGATATGCGCGATGTGGTGGGCGAGCGCCGAGAACGACTCGGGGTCGCAGATCACATCGGTGGTAACGTGGTAGACCGTCGTATCGGGGAATGCCTCATCGTCAAAAGGCAGGAGATGGGGATCGTCGTCGACTTCGATGGCGATGCCGTACTGGGACCAGTAATATGCCATGGGAACCTCCCTGCTTCTGGGCCAAAACTACTATCGGTTTGGCTGTCGACGCCGACCGTATCAGCCGCTACTTGACCATTTTCTGACCAAATGCTTGACGGATTGGCGTCTCCGCAGGTAAAAGGCGGCAAAAAATACTCCAACTTTTTTCGAGCGACAATCGCGCGGTCAGTGACGGCGGGGCCATATGTGTCAAAAGCATCGTCTGCCGAGGAAATCCAGCCGCTCGCCGAATTGCATGAACGTAAAAATCGCCAATTATGGAGACGGTCTCGAACACGTCGACGAAACGATGCGGTAACATCTCCCTGCAAACACTGTAGTTAGCTAAAGGGGGAGTTCGCGTGTCTGCAACCATCAAACCCTTCACCGACGAGTTCGAAGAGTATGGTCGCGATGAATCTCGCGCATCGGGCGAGGCCTCGAGCATCTCGTTTCCGACAACGGAGGACGAGGTCCGCGCCATTTTGAAAAAGCTCCATGCCGAGCGTGTCCCGGTGACGGTTCAGGGCGCCCGGACCGGTCTTGCCGCCGGCGCCGTGCCTCATGGCGGTCACATTCTCAATACTTCCCGCATGAATCGCTACTTGGGCCTTCGCCGCGATGAACAAGGCCAATTTCTGCTGCGCGTGGAGCCGGGCGTTGTGCTTTCGGAACTGCGCAAGCAGCTGGGCAAGAAGGTGCTGCCGACCGCTGGTTGGGACCAGGCATCGCTCGAGGCCTACGAGGAGTTTCAAGAGGCCCCCGAGCAGTTTTTTCCCACCGATCCCACCGAGGCATCTGCCTGTCTGGGCGGCATGGCGGCATGTAACGCCTCCGGTGCCCGCAGCTACGCCTACGGCCCCATGCGCCCACATATCACGGGACTCCACGTCGCGCTGGCTGATGGCGATTTGCTTGAGCTTCAGCGCGGCGAGGCTTTTGCCCAGGGCCGCCACCTGTCGCTTGTGACGGCAGCGGGCCGTGCTCTCGAGCTCGACCTTCCCGACTACACCATGCCCAAGACCAAAAATGCTTCGGGCTATTTCGTTGCTGACGATATGGATGCCATCGATCTGTTTATCGGTGCGTGTGGCACAATCGGCGTCATCACCGAGCTCGAGATTGTCCTGCAGGCGGCGCCTGCGGTCGTTTGGGGCGTGAGCTGCTTCTTTGACAGCGAAGACAAGGCCGTGTCCTTCACCGATTCTGTGCGTCCCGTCCTGTCCCATGCGGCTGCCATCGAATATTTCGATGCGGGCGCCCTGGATATCCTGCGTCGTCAGCGTGAACAGTCGACCGCGTTCGCCTCGCTGCCTGCGCTCGACAAAGAGGCCAAGGTCTGTGTCTACGTGGAGCTCGACTGCGACGACGAAGTTCAGGCGACTGAGGAGCTGTATCACTTGGGGTGGGTACTGGAGCTTGCGGGCGGCAGTGACGATGCGACATGGGTCGCGCGCACCGAGGTCGATCGCGAGTGTCAGCGATTCTTCCGCCATGCGGTCCCCGAGAGCGTCAACATGCTCATCGACGAGCGCCGCCGCACGGATCCCACCATCACCAAATTGGGCTCGGACATGTCGGTGCCCAACGCACGCTTGGGCGATGTCATCGCCCTTTATCGCCGCACGTTGGCCGAAAGTGGGCTTGAATCTGCCGCCTGGGGGCACATCGGTAACAACCATCTGCATGTGAACATTCTGCCGCGCGATGCGCAGGATTATCGCCGCGGCGGAGAACTCTTTGCCCAGTGGGCTTCCGAGGTCACGGTCATGGGCGGCGCCGTCTCCGCAGAACACGGCGTCGGCAAGATCAAGGCGGGCTTCTTGGAGACGATGTACGGTCACGAGGCCATGGTCGAGTCGGCGCGGCTCAAGCTCCAGCTCGATCCTGACGGGCAGCTGGGTCGCGGTAACCTGTTTTCGGAGAAGCTCTTGGATGAGCTCGTCCAGAAAGGGGGCGCGTGAAGATGAGCGATTTCCATATGGTGGTGTGCGTCAAGGCCGTGCCGGGCAGCACCGAGGTCAAGATGGACCCCAAGACCAATACCATCGTGCGCGATGTCAAGCAGGCGGTCATTAATCCCTTTGACGCGAGTGCTTTGGAATGCGCGCTGGCGCTGAAGGACGACTTTATCGGCTTTGGCATGGATGTGCGCGTGACGGTGGTGTCGATGGGCATCCCCGCGACCGAGTCACTGCTGCGCGACTGCATCGCCCGCGGTGCCGACGACGCGCTGCTGCTGACCGATCGCGCCTTTGCAGGTGCCGATACCCTGGCAACCACCTACGCCCTCAAGTGCGGCATCGAAGCGCTCGACGAGGACTTCGACCTGCTCATCTGCGGCAAGATGGCGGTGGATGGCGATACGGCCCAGATCGGTCCCGAGCTTGCCGGTGCCTTTGAGATTCCCTGCGTGACCGACGTGAGCTGCGTGCAAAGCGCGGGCTTTACGACGTGTGGCTTGCTGGCGCTCGTTCACGGATGCGATGCCGGCGAGGAGACGGTGTATCTTGAGATGCCGTGCGCGATGACGACTGCCAAGGAGATTGGCCAGTTGCGTATGCCAAGTATTGCCGGTATTCGTGCGGCGGAGGAGGCGGACGTGCGCGTGGTCAGTGCCGCCGACGTGAACGCCGACCCCGCGCGTTGCGGCCTTGCCGGGTCGCCGACACAGGTCGTGCGCTCGTTTGTGCCCGACCGTGACCAAACGTGCGAGACCGTTGAGGGGACGGCGTCCGAGCAGGCGGCAAAGCTTGCCAAGATTATCGAGGGGATGGCATAGATGAGCGGACTGATTATCGATAGCGAAGCCTGTATCGGCTGCGGTCGCTGCGTTCGCGCCTGTGCCTCGGGCGGCATCGTAGTGGAAGGCGAGCGACCCAGCCGATGCGCCCGCGTAACCGACGGCTGCATCCTATGCGGTGGGTGCGTCGACGCCTGCCCCGTCAACGCTATCTCGATCGAGCGTGACGAGGCCGCTGGTACGGTGGACCTTGATGCATATCGAGACATTTGGGTCTTCGTGCAGACTGACGAGCACGATGCCGTGGCTCCCGTGGCCTACGAGCTCATGGGCAAGGGGCGCGAGCTTGCCGATGCTCGCGGCTGCCGTCTGGTGGCACTGGTCGGCATAAGCCCCGAGGGTTCGCTTGGGGACCTGGAGCATCTGGTTTGCGCGGGCAGCGACGAAGTCCTGGCCTGTCGCGACGAGCGCCTGCGCCAAAACGATGCGGAGGTCTACGCCCGCTTGATCTGCGATTTGGTAGCCGAACGCAAACCCGAGGCCATCCTATATGGTGCGACCGCTTTTGGTCGCGAACTGGCACCCGGCGTTGCCGTGCGTTTGCAGACGGGTCTTACGGCCGACTGCACCGTGCTTTCGATGGATGCGGAGTCGGGCCTACTGCAGCAGACGCGCCCGGCGTTTGGCGGCAACTTGATGGCCACCATCATTTGCCCCAACCACCGTCCGCAGATGGCAACGGTTCGTCCCGGCATCTTTAAGGCTCACGACTTCGACTACGGCCGCTCCGGCACGATCACCCAGATATCACTTGCGGATGATGCTAAGGCTCGTGTCGAGATCTCGATTCCCGCCGAGGAGTGGGAACAGCAGGCTTCGATCGCCGATGCCGAGCGCCTGGTCGTTGTGGGTCGCGGCATTGGTTCCAAGAAAAATCTGCCGCTGATGCGAAGGCTCGCCGAGGCTCTGGGAGCCGAGCTTGGCTGCACGCGACCTGTCGTGGAGGCCGGCTGGTTGGAGTATCGCCACCAGATTGGCCAGACGGGCGTATCGGTTTCGCCCAAGCTTCTCGTGAGTATCGGTGTTTCGGGCGCCATCCAGCATCTTGCCGGCATCGGTGGGGCTGAGTGCATTATCGCCATCAACGAGGACCCGGATGCCCCCATTTTTGGTACTGCCCAGTACAAGGTTGTCGGCGATGCCGTCGAGGTCGTCGAGGAGCTGCTGGCTCAGCTTGAGCGCTAGGCGCGCGCCAGCCAGTCGCGCATCTCGTCCTTAAGGCACTCCCAGGTCGCTTGCGTGGTGGGATTGGTAAAGGGGCGCATAATGCCAAAGGGTGCGTCGAGCAGGCGGTAGATATCGCCCTGTTCGCGCGCCAGCGCGCGGCTTGCTGGATAGACGAGCTCAAACATAAAGCAGATGAGCCCCACCAGGTAGTCCGCCGGCTCGTTGCGCTCGTCGCGCGCGACGCACCGATGCTCGTCAAAGGCGGCAAGCGTCGGTACCGAAAAGCGACTTGCTAGAAACGCGTCCTCATCCACTTTGAGGATGGTGTCGACGGTGCTGTCGGCGATGGTGCGCATAATGTCGATCTTGTCACCATCGCGCACGATATCGCAGAAGCACCGTGTACGCTCGTCGAGTTGTGCCGGCAGGCGAAAGTCGCTGTGATAGGCGATGCTCGCTCGGATGAGCTCGTCATGCGCACCGGTTTCGATAAAGTCACGGATGTTTGTCGTGGCGGGTGCATCGGCGGGATTCTCGCCAAAGAGGACCTCGATGCCCAGCGCCGCATGGCTCATGCTCTCGGCGTCCTTAAAGGTGTCCCAGCGTCGCAGCTGCTCAAAGCGGCCCATATCGTGTAGCAGGCCGCAAAGCCATGCCAGGTCAATATCTTCTGACGACCAGCCCTGCTCGCGCGCTACGGCATCGCATGCCTCGGCCACGTGGTACGTATGCTCAATTTTGAGCGCGATGCGTGGGTTGGTGACGTCGTAGGCATCGGTGTAGCTTTTGAAGGCCGCGCGCGCCCGGTCTCGATCGATAGCTGTCATAATGACTTCCTAAAAAGTTGTGTCTTTCGATCCGGTGGCAATTGTAGGTGAACTCGGTTGCTGTCGGATGATGATTCTGCCGTATCGCTACATGCGGCTCGGAGACCTTGTCAGGATGAGAAGCGTATGGTGCTCAAAATCGTTAGAACCGTCTGGCCGGTGATGCTTACCTATGTTGCAATAGGCGCGCCGTGCGGAATGATCATGGGGCAGACGGGAATGGAGCCCTGGATGGTCTTTGCCCTGAGCAGCACGTTTGTGACGGGCAGCGGCCAGTTTATGATCTGCAATCTTTGGCTGGCGGGCGTGCCGGCACCTTCGATTATCGCGAGCGTTGCCGCCATCTCCTCGCGTTTTGCGCTTTACTCGGCATCGATCGCGCCGCATCTGACGGGTGCCTCGAAGCGTCAGACGCTGGCTGTTGCCGCGACACTTACCGAGGAGGCATATGGCATCTCGCTTGCCAAGTTGGTTGAAGGGGAGGATTGGGGTCCGCTCGAGTCCTTTGTGCTCAACGTGATCCTCATCGCAACATGGGGCGTTTCGTGTACGACGGGCGCCATCATCGGTGCCGTTGTCGATGTTCCCACCGCTATTGCGGGTTTTGTCTGCACATCGCTCTTTATCTGCCTGCTCTTTTCGCAGCGACTGTCGAGCGGCAATGTCGTAGCTGCCAGTTTGGCTGCGGTGTCCGTCGCCATATGCAAGTTCTTGGGGTGGACGAATATCGCCGTGCCGGTAAGCGTGCTCGTCGGCGTTGCCGCGGCGCTTGCGTGCGATGCTCTCGCCGAAGGAAGGGGTGCTCGCGATGCCCGTTAATGAGTTTTTGGTCCTGTGGCTGTCGTCGTGGGCGGCCATCGCATTTTTCCGCATTGCCCCGGCGTTTGCGTTGCGCGGGAGAACGCTGTCGCCCCGCGTTACCGAGGCCTTGGGTTATATTCCGCCCGCCGCCTTCGCGGCGCTGGTCGCTAATGATTTGATAAACCCCGGCGCTTTTGACGCCGGCTTGTGGCGAGGCTTGATTCCCTGGATTGCGGCCGCCGGCGTCGTGGCGGTGGCAATTAAGACAAAGTCGATGTTGTGGTGCTGCTTCTCGGGCATCGTGTTCTATATCGTTTTGAGCCTCATATAAGAGCAGGGCACGTTTAGCGTCCCGGCACAACGAATCGAATTTCTCACCGAGCCGGTCTGCTTCTTCTGGTACCATGGTCAAACTTTACTGTAGCAAAGCGTGACGTGGGCTTTTGTTCTGCGTCAGCGGAAATGGGGGTTTCATGGCACAGGGAGCGACCGCCAACGAGCAAAAGAAATTCAAAGTACCGCGCATCCCGGGTGACATCATGATCTACCCGATGATCGTCGGCCTTTTGCTCAATACCTTCTGTCCGCAGGTCTTCGAGATCGGCGGCTTCTTTACCGCCGCCTGCCGCGGCGGTTCCAACACCATCGTCGCCGCGATCCTGCTGTTTGTGGGCGCCGGCATCAGCTTTAAGTCCACGCCGGGCGCCATTAAGACCGGCATCGTCGTGCTGATTCCTAAGCTTGTGGTGGCAGCCGCGCTGGGCCTGGGCGTTGCGTATTTCTTTAACGACAACCTTTTGGGCCTGAGCTCGGTCTCAATCATCGGTGGCATTACGTTTTGCAACATGGCGCTCTACACGGGTATCATGGGCGAGTTCGGCGATGAGTCCGAGCGGGGCGCCGTCGGGATCCTGTTCTTTACGGCCGGCCCCGCCGTCACGATGATCATCCTCGGTGTCTCGGGGCTCGCCAACATCCCCGTCGGCACCATCATCGGATCTATCCTGCCGCTTGTTATCGGCATGGTCCTGGGCAACTTGTTCCCGTTTATCAAGAACCTGCTAGTTCCCGGTGCCAACCCTGCGATTGCCGTCATCGGATTTCAGCTTGGCGCGTCCATGAGCCTGTCGAGCTTTATCACCGGTGGTATTTCCGGCATCTTGCTGGGCCTTGTCACGCTGTTTGTCGTCGGTCCCATCACCTTTGCGTTCGAGCGCCTGTGCGGTGGTAACGGCAAGGCTGCCGTGGCTTGTTCCACTATCGCCGGCACGGCTATGACCACGCCGGTCGCCCTCGCCGAGGTCGCACCGCGCTACGCCGAGCTTGCGCCCACAGCGTACGCCCAGATCGCCACCGCCGTTATCATCACGGCAATCATGGCTCCGATTCTGACCGGCTGGGTCGACAAGAAGTTCTGCCAGGGCAAGGAGGACCTGTCGCCTGCCGGTGTCGAGGCCATCGAGGAGGCCGTCGCGACCGACATCGACGGCGAGTAACGGCCGTTACCGATAATTGATTCCGGCGTGCAATTCGCGCCGTCCGAGCGCCCGAACAGAAACTGTTTTGCAGTGATGTTCGGGCGCTTTGCTATGATTCCCTTTACCCCTGCGGAGTAAAGGGGTGTTTATTGCCCTGATTCGAATTGGGCGATTCTGACCATTCGAATATTGAAGGGATGGCGTCTAGTGGTTAAGGCACTCAAGATTGAGATATTCCTGCTATGCATGATTGTTCTTATCGGGCTTGCCGCGCGAAGTCGTCGCTCCTTGTTCTCGAGCACCCTGCAGCTATTGTTTAGCATGCTTGGCTACACCTCTGCCGCGTACATATTATTCGATATGATCTGGACGCTTTCGGATGGTGCGGACGGCACGTTGGGTATTGCTGCCAACTGGATTTCCAACGCGGTTTCGTTTTCGCTCTTTGCCATTGCGTGTCTCATTTGGTTTATCTATTCCGAGACGATGCAGGGCTCTCGCCTTGTGACCTCGCGCTATAGGGTGGTGCTTGTAACGTTGCCTACGGCTCTGGTGGTCGTGCTGGCTTTTACCAGTTACTGGACGCACGCCTTGTTCTATATCGATTCGCAGGGCGTGTATCGTCGCGGCTTTGCCTATATGATCCAGCCCATTGTCAGCTACTGTTACGTTATACATACGTCCCTGCATGCGTTTGTGCAATCTCGCAGGGTCGAGAGCCTGCAGACGAAGGCTATCTATCGAACCTTGGCATTTTTCGCCATTCCGGCCCTGGTGGGCGGTACCTTTCAGATCGTATACTCGGTGCCTGGCCTTTGTGTCGGCATAATGATTAGCATGTTGCTGCTCTATATCATCTGCCAGGAGCAACTGATCTCGACTGACCCGTTGACTGGACTCAATAACCGCAACCGTTTTGAGACCTATATGCTGTCGCTCTTCTCAAATGTGGATCAGGCCGAAGATGTGTATCTGCTTATGATGGACGCCGACGGCTTTAAGCAGATTAACGACCGGTATGGACATGTGGAGGGCGACCATGCTCTCCAGGTCATATCTGCTACGCTCAAAGAGGTCTGCTCGGCGTCTGGTGGTTTTATCGCACGTTATGGCGGCGATGAGTTCGTGGTGCTCCAGAAGGTAGCGGCGGAACAGGACATCATAGACCTCTGTTCGGCGATTAACGACGAGCTCGCTCGTGCCGAGGTGCCGTATCTGTTGCGGATGTCCATCGGCTATGCACGGGTCGGTGATAGTGTCGATACCTGGCAAGACTTGCTTCGCGCTGCCGATGCGGAGCTCTACCGCGTCAAGGCCGATAAAAAGAAAGCCGGCGTCCAGATACGCTAGAAAAAAGGGCGCACGACCGTTGCGATGGTCGTGCGCCCTTTTTGCGTTTGCGGGGGCCACCGGCCATAACGCCCAGGCGCGGTGCGGCAAGACGAGCGTCTGCCGCCGCGGCTCGGTACGAAATCAACGAGAACCAGTGCATTCCATTAAGCTAAAGCGTGTGAAGGCTCTCTCTAAAAAGGTGAGCTCGCTAGGCTTTTTTGGGTTTGTTGACGATGATTATGCCGCCGCAGACCAACAGCAGGGCAACAAGTACGGTAACGGGGCTCGTGCCAGCGCCCTCGCCGAGCAGCAGCGCGCTCAGCAGTACGCCAAAGACCGGGTTCATAAACCCAAAGACCGAGACGCGGCTGACGGGGTTGACGGCAAGCAGGC
>CAUASQ010000029.1 GCA_958431945.1 uncultured Collinsella sp.
ATGCCGAGTTTTCGCGCGACCTGGATGAGCGTGTGAAGGCAGTCCAGCGCGAGGGCGAGCAGGCGCTGGAGCTTGAGCGCTCGCGTTCGACGGCTGCCTTGCAAAAGGCAGAGTCTCAGCGCAACGCTCAGCTCGTTGAGCAGAAGAACGCTGCGGCTCAGCAGCTGGCACAAGAGGTCGCCAAGCGCGATGCCGAGCTTGTCGAGTTGCGCGCCAAGCTCGAGGGCGCTGCCGCAGAGCGCGAGAGTGCAAGCCAGCGCGCGGCGGTTGAAGCCCGTGCCGACGCTCAAAAGGAGAACGCCGAGCTTCAGCGTGAGATCGACAATTTGCGTGCGCAGCTGGGACGCAAGGATGACGAAGCCAAGCTTGCCGAGGCTTCGGCGCGCAACGCTGCTCAAAACGATTTAGCTGCACGTGATGCTCAGATTGCCGAGCTGCAGGCCAGGCTTGCCGCGGCGGACAAGGCCCAGGAGATGGCGCTTGCCGCCGCCGCGGCAGAGTCGCAGCGTGAGCTTGATGCCGCTCGCAGCGAGGCCGATCGCGCGCTTGCTGACTACCGCGCGCAGGTACAAGAGAAGTTTTCCGCTGCAAAGGCTCAGTCCGAGCAAGAGGCCGAGGGCCTGCGTGCCCAACTGCGCGAGCAGGAACTGATGGCAAAAATGAACCTGTCAGAGGCGGTCGCCGCGGCGGAACGAGAGCGCGATGAGGCACGTGCCAAGCTGACGAGCGAGCTGGCGGTGCGCGATTCTCGCGAGGAGCAAGCCAAGGCGGCACACGAGCTCGAGCTTGCGCAGGCCAAGCGCGCGAGCGATGACCTGATTCGCTACAAGGATGAAGAGATTGAGCGCCTTAAGGACATGAAGGTCCGCCTGTCCACCAAGATGGTGGGCGAGTCGCTCGAGCAGCACTGCGAGACCGAGTTTAACCGTCTGCGCATGACGGCGTTTCCCAACGCGTACTTCGAGAAAGATAACGATGCGTCCGAGGGTACCAAGGGCGACTTTATCTTCCGCGAGTGCGACGCGAGCGGCAATGAGGTCATTTCGATTATGTTCGAGATGAAAAACGAGAACGACGAGACCGCGACCAAGCATAAAAACGAGGACTTCTTTAAGAAACTCGATCACGATCGTCGCCAGAAAGGCTGTGAGTACGCGGTGCTCTGCACGCTGCTCGAGCCCGAGAGCGAGCTTTACAACGCGGGAATCGTGGACGTGAGCTATCGCTACGAGAAGATGTACGTGATTCGCCCGCAGTTCTTTATTCCCATGATCACGCTTCTTCGCAACGCCGCCATGGGTTCGCTTCGCTATAAGCAGGAGCTGGCGGAGTACAAACAGCAGAATATCGACGTCACGAACTTCGAAGCCAAGATGGAGAAGTTCAAGAATGATTTCGGCCGCAACTACGAGATCGCGAGCCGCAAGTTCCAAACGGCGATCGATGAGATCGATAAGACGATTAGCCACCTGCAGAAAACCAAGGAGGCGTTGCTGTCCTCCGAGAACAATCTGCGCCTAGCCAACAAGAAGGCGGACGATCTTACCATTCGCAAGCTCACGTGGGGCAACAAGACCATGAAGGCCGCGTTTGACGAGGCGCGCGGGGCTGCGACAGAGACAAACGATGAGCCAGCCGAGGCGGATTCGTATGAGGTCGAGGGTGCCGAGTAAGGCATAGCGTATAGCGCAAAAGCGGGGCCGCTGGCTATATTGCCAGCGGCCCCGCTTCGTTTCGTTCCAGTATGTTCGGCTAGTCCTCGAGCAGGTCCTCGATAAAGCCGACGCGGTAGTTTTTGAAGATGACCTCGCCGCCGTCTTGCGTGGCGTCCAGATCGACATCGCCCATGATGCCAAAATCGTGGTCGCCATCCTCGTCGGCAAAGATCTGGTGCACGTGCCATACGTGCGCGGTCTTCTCGTCGGACTCGTCAATGGAAAACATCGCGGCGCTGCGGGCATCTCCGTCGGTGAGGATTTCCTCGTGCTGCTCGTGGTAAGCGTCGAGTGCTTTTTGCCAGCGGATCTCGCTCATGCCCCAGTCGTCGTCGAGCTCGCCCAGGTCGCGAACGTGCTCGCGGGCGGCAAGGGTCACGCGGCGGAAGAGCGCGTTGCGCACCAATAGCGTGCAGCCGCGACGGTCCGCCACGACCTCGTCGATGCCCTGCGGCGGCGCAGCATCGAGGGCTGCCGGGTTGCCGGCGTTCTCCCACTCATCCACCAGGCTCGAGTCCACCGAGCGCACCACAAAGCCCAGCCACGAGATAATGTCGCGCAGGCGCTCGTCGCGCTTCTCGATGGGCACGGTGCGGTCGAGTGAACGGTAGGCCTCTGCCAGGTAACGCAGCAAAATGCCCTCGGAGCGGGCGATGCCGAGCTTTTGGATATAGCCCTTAAAGTCGCTCGCGCTCTCCAGCATGTCGCGCAGGACGCTCTTGGGCGAGAGCTGGTAGTCGTTGGCCCAAGGTACTTCTTGGCAGTACTTGTCGAAGGCGGCATCGAGCAAGTCTTCGAGCGGCTTTTCGTAGGTGACATCCTGGATGCGCTCCAGGCGTTCCTCATATTCGACGCCGTCAGCCTTCATTTCGGCCATCGCGCGGTCGCGCGCGGCGCGCTCCTGCGCGCGCAATACCTGCTTGGGGTCCTCGAGCGTTGCCTCGACCATCGAGATCAGATCCATGGTATAGGTCTCACTCTCGGGGTCGAGCAGCTCCAGCGCGGCAAGCAAAAACGGCGAGAGCGGCTGGTCGAGCGCAAAGTCCTCGGGCAGATCGACCGTCAGTGCATAGTCGATGTCTGGCGCGGCGTCAGTCGGGGCGTCGGGCGCGGGCGGCACCTCGGTGCGAACGACGACGCCGGAATCGATGAGCGTGGCGAAGATTTCGTCGGCGCGAACCTCGAGCTTGGCCTTTTCCTCGGGGGTCTGCAAGCTCGTCTCGATGAGGTCGTGTACGCGGGCTCGGGCATCGCCGCCCTGCTCGACCACGCTAATCACCATGGAGTGCGTGATGCGAAGGCGCGGCTTGAGCGTCTCGGGCTGCGTCTCGATCAGGCGCTCAAAGGTCTGCTTGTTCCAGGTGACAAAGCCCTCGGGGGCCTTCTTCTTTTTAATCTTGCGGAGCTTCTTGGGGTCGTCGCCCGCCTTGGCCATGAGTTTGGCGTTCTCGATCTCGTGCTCCGGGGCCTCGGCGATGACCATGCCCTCGGTATCGAAGCCCGAGCGGCCGGCGCGACCGGCAATCTGATGGAACTCGCGGGCGCGCAGGCGACGCATCTTGTAGCCGTCGAACTTGGTGAGCGCGGTGAGTACCACGGTGTGGATGGGTACGTTGATGCCGACGCCGAGCGTATCGGTGCCGCAGATGACGGGCAGCAGGCCCTGCTGCGCCAGGCGCTCCACCAGCAGGCGATAGCGCGGCAACATGCCGGCATGGTGCACGCCGACGCCGCATCCAAGCAGGCGTTTGAGAATCTTACCAAAGGCCGTGGAGAAGCTCGTCCCCTTTGCCGCTTCTTTGATGGCCTCGCGCTGCTCCTTGCTGGCGATGCCAAAATTGGCGAGCGACTGTGCCGTTGCAAGGGCGGCATCCTGGCTAAAGTGCACGATATAGAGCGGGGCCTCTCCGCCGCGCATCGCGAGCTCGACGGTGCCCTCGAGGGAGGTCGTCACGTAGTCGTAGCTCAGCGGCACGGGGCGCGGGGCATCGACGACCAAGTCGCAGGTAGCACCGGTGTGTTTCTCGAGTGAGGCGGCGATGGCAGTGACATCGCCGAGCGTGGCGCTCATGAGCATGAATTGCGTGTGGGGCAGGGTGAGCAGCGGCACCTGCCAGGCCCAACCGCGGTCGGGGTCGGCAAAGTAGTGGAACTCGTCCATGGCCACGCAGCCCACGTCGGCATCTTCGCTCTCGCGCAGTGCGTCGTTGGCAAGGATCTCTGCCGTGCAGCAGATGACGGGTGCCTTGGTGTTGATATGCGTGTCGCCGGTAATCATGCCTACGTTATCGCGGCCGAGCACCTGCACAAGGTCGAAAAACTTTTCGCTGACCAGAGCCTTGATGGGGGCCGTGTAATAACAGCGCTTGCCCTGTGCCATGCCCATAAAGAGCATGCCTAGCGCGACAAGCGACTTGCCCGATCCGGTCGGTGTTCCCAAAATGACATGGTCACCGGCGGCTAGATCCATGAGGGCCTCTTCCTGGTGGTCCCACAGCTCAATACCGCGGTCGCTTGTCCATTCAAAGAAGCGTTCGAAGGCCTGATCGGGCGTGAGCCACGGTTCGGGCTCGCTGCCGTCCTCGGGCTCCCACCAGGTGGGGGAGAGCGCGCCGAGCGAGCCAAACTCGGCTTCGGTTCCCGTGCCGCCCGAGAATGAGCTGGCGGCGCCGGCGCCGGAGACGGTGCTGGCGGCGGTATCTGTCGTGGTCTGTGCCATGTGGTTGCTTTCTCTCGCGATTGTCCGCCAACTATTATGGCGTAGCGGCGCATCGATGCGTTTGCAGGCAAGAAAATGCAGGAAATGGGCGTTCTGCCCGGCCGTTTGGTGCAGTTGCCAGCTAAGTGAGTAGACTTTTTGCGATGTCGCGAGCACATGGATTTTGCACAAGGGTTCTATCTGCGGTTTTAGTTTTCGTTATGCGGGTTGTGCTTGGCTATTGCAAAAAAGTCTACTCACTTAGGTTTGAGGGTTGTTTGCTGGCGCCTATTCGCGCTTATTTGCTGACGCCGCGACCATCAGAAGCCCCTAGGACTCTTGCGGCAGGCGCTTCTTGCCCTTGCGGGCACGGTTTCTGAAGTTCTCGACGGCCTCTTCCATGCCGAGAGGCACGTAGGTGAGCTCATCGAGGTTTTCGGGCAGGTAGCAGGCAAGGCTTTGCTCCTGCGCGCGGCCCGCCGCGAGCTGCTCTTCGATGGGTTCCGCGCCGGGCGTAGCGCAAATGCCATAGACGACGGCACCCATCTCGCGCGTGCGGCATTCATATTCGGTCTCGGGATGCTCGGGATGGTCGCGGCGGACGTCGTCACTTACCCAAAGCGTGTCGTAGCCTGCCGCGGCAAACTGTCCCAGGGCGTAATCGCGCAACGGCTTGCTGTCGGTGCGCAGCGTGACGGTAGCGCCGGCTGAAAAGAGCGGGCGGTAGAGCATCAGATGGTCGACATGGACGAGTCGTTTTTTGGCGTACTTGGCCTTGGGCTGTGGCGTGGGAAAGTTAATGGTGATGGCATCGAGCTCGCCTGCGGCAAACAGCTGCGGCAGCGATTTGGCGCCTCGGGGCAGGACGAGTGCGTTGGACAGCTCCTGCTCGCAGATTTTCTGTGCGGCATAGGCGATGCAGATGGGCTCCTGGTCCATACCGATAAAGAGCGTGTTTGGCTCGTGGGCCGCGCGCTCTACAAGGTACGTTCCCTTGCCGCAGCCCAGATCCAGGTGAAGGTGCTCGAAGGGCTTGCCGCCTGCGGGCGCACAGGCCTTGCGCCAATCTCCGGCATAGGCCTCGGGGTTCGTCTCAATCGCATCGGCGTAGCGCTCCAGGCGCTCCTCGAGCACAAAGTTCTTAGGCGTGCGAACGTGGACGGCTCCCATGAGGCTCCTTGGTCATAAATATGGAACGCATAGCTGCGCGTTCCGTCAATGGGTTGAAAAGGGTGGGCATAGTTTGCCCGAAAGACGCGGCACGGCTCGGCGGCGAGTCGTCGATGCCTACAGGCGCTTGAGGATCACATAACGGTTGAGCTCGCCGCTGCGACCGTCGGCATGGAAACGCTCAAGCTCGCGCACGGGGACCTCGCTGCTTTTGTAGAACGTACGGACGCCGCGCACCAGGTCGGTGATCTGCTGATCGTCAAAGTGATGGCAATAGCGGTAGGCGTGGCGGTCGTTTTGCCAGCCAATGAGGTGGTCGCCGGCTTCAAACTGCGCGGAATCGTAACCCTCAAACGGCGGGGTGAGCTCGGCGCGGGCTTCGGCTCGAACGGCCTTGCGCGCCATGCGCTCGTCGTTCATAAACTCCCAAAAGCTGATGGCGATGATGCCACCTGGGCGCGTCTGACGCACCAGGGCGTCGAGCACGCGTACGCGATACTCGCACGACGGCACGTGGTGCATAAAGCCAAAGCAGACCGAGATGTCGGCGAGCGGGGCGTCGAAAAGCACGTCGGGTGTTTCGGCGGGGTTGAGCTTCATGAGGGCGTCGAGCACGTCGAGTTCCTGGAAGTGCAGGTTGGGAATGCGCAGCGCGTGGCCATGTGCATCGATGGCCAGGTCTTGACACGAGTCGACGCCATAGAACTCAAACGGGTAGCTGGCATCTGCCGAGGGGTTTGCGCCGTCGACGCCCTTGGCGGCAAGTGCGCCGCCGGCGGCAAAGTTCTCGAATCGCATGTTGCCGCAGGCGAGGTCGAAGACGCGGACGGGATGCTCGATCGTGGCGACGTCGAGCTGTTCGAGCGCGATGTCCATGGTGCGCACCCAGCCGGGCCACGGGGCCTGGCGCGTATCGGAAAAGGAGGCGGAGTGCTCGCGATAGAACGTGTTGTTGAGCTGGATGAGCGATGAGGCGAAATCGCGGTTCACGGCGCGGAACTCCCTCCGTTGGCGGTGCGGAATAAACAGTATGACCATACTACCGTTAACGCCGCAACGGGGACAACCGAGCTGCGGCTCATTGCTTTGTTTGGACACATTTCCGCAGCTCATATGTGCCCGCAACCGCCAGTTGTCAAAAATCTCACTAGAATAGGTGGCATGCTTTTGGCGGTGGCGGATAGATTTTTAACTGTGCAAGGCGCCTTAAGAACAAAAACGGTCCGGCGGCACGGCTGGCATCACATAGGAGGAACCATGAATGTAGAAACTGCGCAGCGGCTCGCCGACCTTCGCCGCAGCAAGGGCTTTAGCCAAGAAGGGCTGGCGCGAAAGCTGGGGCTGTCGCGTCAGGCGGTTAGTAAATGGGAGCGTGCGGAGAGCTCGCCCGATACCGAGAACCTGATCTCGCTCGCCAAGCTCTATGGTGTGAGTCTGGACGAGCTGCTCAATCCGAGCGATGAGATTGAGGACGATATCGAGTTTGAGAACGAGGACCGCGCTCGTCAGCGCGAGGCCGAGGCGGCAGAGCGCGCCCGCACCCATGAGGCAGCGGCGCGCGCCACCGAGGCGGCAACGCAGGCAAGTGACGCGGCAGCCAAGGCGGCGCAGGCGGCAAGCTGGAGTGCGCAGGCTGCCAATGCGGCGACGGCTCAGGTGACGGGTACCGGTGCGGCTGGTCCGACTCCGGTGAAGGGTCCGTTCCAGTCATTCCCGTATTGGGCCGTGTGCTGGCTGCTGTTCTTTTTACTGATGTTCCTGTTTGGTGCCGGCCCCTTTGCTGCGCTGATCTTCTTCACGATTCCCATCTATCACTGGGTGGCGCGTGCACTCGATGGCGATTGGGCGCGCGGGGATATTCAGGTTGGTCCGGCACCGGTGGCGGTCAGGGCCCAGGGGAAGGATACTTCTGCGGAACCTGATGCTGACGTGGCTACCGCGGCCACCGCTGAGCCATGTGCCAAAGAAGGTGACGAATGATGAAGCTTTCGCATGAATCCAAGCTGCGCCTGGGTGTCGGCATCGGAGCGTTTGTGCTCATCATCGGGCTCGTCTTTGGCACTTCGCGGACTTTGATTCATTTTGATGGCCCGTGGGATCTCGACGATGTTGTATCCGGCTTGTCCGGTATGGACGATGTGGTTGACGACGACGATTTTATGAACGATGGCGGTAAATATTCCGCTCGGCCTCAGCAACTTTCGAGCACGACTTTTGACGAAGACGCGTTCCAATCGCTCGACTTGGATGTGACGTCGGGGACGGTCGAGATTAAACGTGTCTCTGGCGGACCGGTACGTGTCATCGAAAGCGGGCGCGTTGCAAAGGGGGCGTCTGCTTCCGATGCCGCCACTCAGAATCTGGTTAAGATCGAGGGCTCTACACTCAAGATTAGCCAGTTCGACTGCGATGACGAGCGCGCCCATGACCGTAAGGTCACCATTGAACTGCCGCGTGAGCTTGCCGATAACATGATGGGCATTACGGCAAACGTGGGGTTGGGAGACCTGACGGTCGCGGACATTGCGTGCCACGACTTTGATTTGACGTTGGACTCGGGAGACGTCGCGTTCGCGGGCACCGTGACCGACACTCTGAATGCCGAGGTCGGTTCGGGCGATGTGACGTTCGAGCTTTACCAGGCCCCCGCGAAATCGATGGACGTGAGTGTGGGCTCGGGCGATGTGGAGATGACGGTTCCGAACTCGACGGGCTTTAAGGCGAGCCTCACCTTGGGCAGCGGCGACTTTGAGAGCGATTTCCTTCCGCTTGACTACGACGGCGAGACCATTTTGAATCTTGAATTCGATAACGGCGATAAGTCTGCCACGTATCGTTTTGAGGTCGGTTCGGGCGACATGTCGTTTGATTCGGAGTAGTGAGGCAGACGAAAGCCTAGGCGAAGATATAGACGCGCTGTTTGATGAAGGCGCCGAAGCCGAGATCGGCTCCGGCGCCTTTACCTTTACAATGGGGACATGGAACAGATTATCTTGAACATACTCGAGGCCCTGCGTCGCGGCGAGACCGTGGACGACAAGGCGCTCGTCAAACTGATACATGCCGAGGCGCGCCGTGAGGGCGCCGACAAACGTGACCTGGCCAAGCGCCGCCTGCTGCCATTCTGCCAGCGGGTTAAACGCGAGGAGCCGGCTCGGTGGGCTGCGTGGAATGTCGATTCCGATCTGGAACGTCAACTGCTGCAGGTCCTGCGCATGAAGCCTCGTCGCACGGCTTCGGGCGTGGCGACCATTACCGTTATCACCAAGCCCTGGCCGTGCTCGGGCGATTGCCTGTTTTGCCCCAACGATCTGCGCATGCCTAAAAGCTATCTGCATGCCGAGCCGGCGTGTGCCCGTGCGGAGCAAAACTGCTTCGACCCGTATCTGCAAGTGAGTGCCCGTTTGACGGCGCTTTCGCAGATGGGGCATGCGACCGATAAGATTGAGCTCATTGTGCTCGGCGGTACCTGGAGCGACTATCCGCAAGGGTATCAGGCGTGGTTTATGTCGGAGCTCTTCCGCGCGCTCAATGACGATGCCGTGGCTGGTGTGGCGGCTAACCCCATGTTGGCGCGTCCGGGCATCAGCCGTGCCGAGGCGGGGCGTCTGCTCGACGATGCGCCTGCCGATGCCCTGCCGCCGGTGGTAGCGGAGCGCCGCGAGCGCTATCGGGCTGCCGGCATTGCGACTGACGAGGCTGAGCTTGCTGCCGGCGTTGCCGACGAGCAGGGTCGTGTGGATGCTGCCGTGGGCGGCTATAACCGCGCGGTGCGTTGTCTGTACGGCCCTGGTACGCCGTGGGGCGAGGTTGCCGAGTGGCAAACGGCAACGATGGAGGAGCTTGAGCGTCAGCAGCGCATCAACGAGACGGCAAAGCATCGCGTGGTGGGACTCGTTATCGAGACGCGTCCCGATGCCGTAACGCCGCAGGCACTTACGCTCATCCGCCGCCTGGGCTGCACCAAGATCCAGATGGGTATCCAGAGCCTCGACCAGCACCTGCTCGATATCAACGAGCGTCGCATTTCGGTGGCGCAGATCGAGCGGGCGTTTTCGCTTGCGCGCCTGTTTGGCTTTAAGATCCACGCGCACTTTATGCTTAACTTGTTGGGTGCCACGCCCGAAGGGGACAAGCGCGACTACGAACGCTTTATGACCGAAGGGGCCTTTATGCCCGACGAGGTCAAGGTCTACCCGTGTGCGCTCATCGAGGGCTCGCGTCTGGTGGGCTGCTACGAGCGCGGCGAGTGGCGCCCCTATACCGAGGAAGAACTGCTCGATGTGTTGGCCGACGACATCGTGGTGACGCCGGCGTTCTGCCGCATCAGTCGCATGATCCGTGACTTTAGTTCCGACGACATCATGGTGGGCAACAAGAAACCCAACCTGCGTCAGCTCGTCGAAAACCGCTTGGCCGCTCGGGGTGACGGTGCGACGGTGCGCGAGATTCGCTATCGCGAGATCAGCACGGCGGGTGCCGACTTGGATGAGCTATCTCTTGATGAGGAGGTGGCGTACGAGACGCCGGTGACGCACGAGCGCTTTTTGCAGTGGGTGACGCCGCAGGGCAAGATCGCGGGCTTTTTGCGGTTGTCGCTGCCCGACCATTCGTTTGTTGCCGCGCATGCGGACGAGTTGCTGACGATGCCGGATGAGGCGATGATTCGCGAGGTACACGTGTATGGCATGGCGGCGCGCGTGGGGTATCAAGGCCAGGCGGCCCAGCACCATGGGTTGGGGCGTCTGCTCGTAGAGCGTGCGTGCGAGATTGCCCGGGATGCGGGTTATGCGCGTATCAACGTGATTAGCGCGATTGGCACACGCGAGTACTATCGCCATCTTGGATTTTATGACCATGGCCTTTATCTGCAAAAGGAGCTCTAGATGAACAAGCCGAGTGTTTCTGCTGGCGTCGTTGCCGGCGTTGCCCTGGGAGCCGCGGCACTTGGTGCGGCCGCCGTCGCTGTTCGTGCTGCCTGTCTGCAGGTTGCGCGAACCCGCAATGGGTTGGCGCGTGTGAAGCGCGTGCACGATGGGGACGGCGATGAGATTCGCGTGTTGGTGCAAGGCGGCGTCTACCAAAGCGCAAGCTACGTTGGTGAGCGTTGGGCGGAGCCCGTCTTTGCGTACTATCGTGCGTTTGACGACGTGTTTGAGTCCGAGGATGCGATGCGCGATGCTTATGGTCACGGCATCGACCGCATGCTTGTGCTGGGTGGCGGCGGGTTTGCCTATCCCAAGTTCGCGCTGATGTCGCACGAGAGCTTGCGCATGGACGTCATTGAGTACGATGCCGAGGTTACGCGCCTGGCGCGCCGCTGGTTCTACCTAGACGAGCTGGAGCGCGCGGCGGGCGATCGCCTGCGGGTGATAACCGCTGAGGCTCGCTCGTATTTGGGTGTGACGAGCGTGGGCCATCGTCGCTACGACGTGGTCGTGAGCGATTGCTTTGGCGGTGCCGAGCCCGTGCGCGGGCTGGCGACCGTTGAGGCGCTGCGCCTGGTGCGGGGCAGCCTGAACCCCGGGGGTATCTACGTGGCCAATATCGTGAGCGCAAACGAGGGGAGCGATGTGACGTTCCTGCGCGACTGTGCCGCCACGGCGCTTGAGGTGTTCGACCATGCTTGGGTGGTCCCCTGTGGCGATGCAGAGTTCGGCGGCGAGGAGAATTATCTGCTCATCGCCGGCGACGGCGACTACGCCTTTGCCGAAGCTGTGCCCTTCGACACCGACTTCCTCGGCACCATCCTTCACGACAAGTAAGTCTCCCCGTCCCAAAAAGGACTGGCCTTAGGCGTGGTCGCGCCAGCTGAGGACGCGCTGTTTCATGCCCTCGATGTCGAGCACGCCTTCGGCGAAGCCTTTGCGCACGAGCTCCTCGGGAACGTACTCGTCGTAACGATCAAAGTAAGGCACCTCGCCGGGATAGACGAGCTCGATGGGATCGAAGTCCTTCTCGGCCTCGGCGGCGAGCACCTCAAAGAACATCTCCTCGTCGGCCTTCATCTTAAACTGCATAAAGTACGGACGTGACGGGTCGAGTCCGCGAAGGCCCAGTTCCGCGGCACATTTAATCTTGAGCATGCGCTCGAGTGCCAAAAAGGCGTAGCTGCCCAGCCAGGGGAAGAGCACCCAGGTGTCGCCACCCAGGTTGATGAGCGGCTTAGTTCCCGCGCCCGAAAGCTTGGCCGTATGACGAGCCTGCACTAAGCGGGCCCGTGCGTTACCCATGAGGTACGGATATGTTGCGTGCTCGTTGAGCGCCTTGCGCATGCGCTCGAGTACGTGCGTGTTGATGTCACCGGGACAGTCGCCAAAGTAGGCCGGCACACGGCCCTTGACCTGCGTGGCAAAGACGGTATGACGCTTCCAATCCACTTCCTCGACAATCCAGCAATGGCCTGCGATGGCGATGCGCTCACCGGGCGGTGGCGGATTGACGATTGTGCCCAGCTCGGCCGACTCGCTGCGAACGGTGAACTCCTCGTTTTCCTGGAACACGGCGTAGAACTTAAAGTTGTTAATGATGCGCTCGCCCGCGAGACCCACGATGAGCCCGCCACCTTCGGTGACCTGGATATGGTCGATCTTAATGAGGTGACGCAGCAGCACACGGTAATCGTCTGCCGAGACACGGTGGAAATAGCTGAGCGTGAGCACGCGCTGGGCAAGTTCGGCCGGCGTGAGCTCGCCGGTGCTGGCGAGGGTCGACATAGTCTGGTGATAGAGCAGACTGTAGGGGAGTCGATCGAGCTCGGGCGGCTCGACCCACTTTTCCTCGCGATAGAGTTGTACGAGCGCGATACCCTGCAGGAGCTTCCAGGGAATGGTTTCGGGCATCATCGTGCGCGGCTCGGGTTCTTCCTCGCGCATGACAAACCACATCTCGGGCGGAAGGTCGCGACGGCCTGTGCGCCCCATGCGCTGCAAAAAGGAGCTGACGGTAAACGGCGCGTCAATCTGGAAGGCGCGCTCCAGGCGGCCGATATCGATACCGAGCTCCAGCGTAGAGGTGGTGACGGTTGTCTGCGCCTGCTCCTCGTCGCGCATGAGCTCCTCGGCCGTCTCGCGCAGCGATGCCGAAAGATTGCCGTGATGGATGAGAAAGCGGTCGGGCTCGTGTCGACTTTCGCAGTAGCTGCGCAGCATGGAGCACACGGCCTCTGCCTCCTCGCGCGAGTTGGCAAAGACCAGGCACTTGCGGCCGCGCGTATGCTCAAAGATATAGCCCATACCGGGGTCGGCGTTGTCGGGCGCCGTGTCGGTGGGGTTGAGAAGCGCCTGCTCGGTCGCTCGTGGGATGTCGACTTCGCCCTCGGGGGCCGAGGAAGTGCGACGGTCTTTGGGAGCGTCCTTGCCCCGCGCCTGCTCGCGACGTTGACGACGTTCCGCCTGTGTAAGCTGTCCGCTGTGGCGCATGTCTTGTCCGGATGCGGGCAGCGCCGCGGGTGCCACTGCCTCAATGCGCTCGCACGCAAGCACTTCGGCCTCTTGAGGACCCATGCTCTCGAATCCTCGCTGCTGTGCCTGGGGACCCGAGTTGTAGAAGTGCTCCATGGAGATACGCCACACGCGACGCGGTTCCTCAAAACGGGGGATAACGCAGTCGCGTCCCGTTCCCTGTGAGAGAAAGGCACCCGTGCGCTCGGGGTCGCCGATGGTGGCCGAAAGGCCAATGCGGCGGGGCTGCACGCCTGCCATGCGCGAGAGTCGCTCGATAAGGCAGAGCGTCTGCCCGCCACGGTCGCCGCGCATGAGCGAATGGACCTCGTCGATGACCACATAGCGCAGGTCGCAAAACATGCGCGGGATCGCCATGTGCTTATGGATTAAGAGCGCTTCGAGTGACTCGGGCGTAATCTGCAAGATGCCGCTCGGTTTTTTGATGAGCTTAGCCTTGTGCGACTGCGAGACATCGCCATGCCAGTGCCAGACAGGGATATTGGCTTCTTCGCACAGGTCGTTGAGGCGGACGAATTGGTCATTGATGAGCGCCTTGAGGGGGCCAATGTAGAGGGCGCCCACGCTTGCGGGCGGGTTCTCCCAAAACTCGGTCAGGATGGGAAAAAAGGCTGCCTCGGTTTTGCCGGAAGCCGTGGATGCCGTCAGGAGCACATTGTCCTGCGTGTTAAAGATGGCATCTGCCGCCGCAACCTGGATAGAGCGCAAGCTCTCCCAATCGTGGGAGTAGATGAAGTCTTGGATAAACGGGGCGTAGCGGTCAAAGGCGTTCACGGGGCCTCCTCTCAAAAACGAATCTCTCAACGCGGCTGGCAACGGCTTGCTGCATTACTGCCTCAACGTTTGCCCAGATAGAACCTACCAAAATAAACCTGTCCCTTTTTGGCAGGCTAGATGGTGAATTCGGCGAAGTTACGGTCGCCGTCTGCGGTGCCGGTGTCGCCTGTTGCGGCTGCCGGCGCCAGCGCGTCGCCACCAACGCTTTGCAGCAGCTCGGCTACGTTGGCGTCGGGGTTCTGACACAGGATATCGAGCAGCTCGATAAAGTCACGAATGACTTCACGCGGCGTCAGATGTGTATCGGCCCCCACGCGGCCAAACTCAATCTTGAGAAAGTCCACCAAGTCGTTCTCGGTAAGCGTGGGCGTCCAGCCAAAGTAGCCGGCATGGATCTGCATGAGCTTTTCGATGAGCACCAGCAACTCCTCATAGGTGAGTGGCTGCAGGCGGATGATGGGCGCGAGCATGTCCTTAAGATCCTCGCGTGCAAAGCGGCCTTGAGCGAGTCGGCTACGCAGGGCCTCGTAGGAGAACACGCCACGGCGGCGGTCTTCGATGGAGGTTGGCGTGCCGCCCATGATCATGCCCAGGTACTGCGCCTTGCCCTGGAGCGTGTCGTTGTACATGGTCAGGATCTTCTCGTAGTTGTATTGGCGTGTGATGGCGTTGGGAATCTTATACAGATTCACGAGTTCGTCGATGAGCACCAGCATGCCCTTGTAGCCGCTGCAGACCAAAAAGCGCGCAATGAGCTTAACGTAGTCGTACCAGTCGTCATCGCTGATGATGGTCGAGGAGCCCAGCTCGGCGCGTGCCTCACTCTTGGTGCGGTACTCGCCACGAATCCATTTGGTCACGCGGCTCATAGCTTCTTCGTCGCCCTCGGATACGGCCGCGCGGTAGCGGCGGAGCATACGGGCGAAGTCGAAGCCGTGGACCATTTCCTCGAGCGGGGCCAGTTGGGCATTGACGGCAGACTCATCGGCATCGGCACACGAGGCGACCCAGCGATCCAGGATAAGGTTGAGCGCACCGCCCTCGGGGCGCGTTTTAGTCGATATGTTGCGGATGAGCTCACGGTAGGTGGCAAGGCCCTGTCCCTGGCCGCCCTGCAG